>DATLKW010000167.1:0-7275 GCA_035538175.1 Gemmatimonadales bacterium
TGGCCGGAAACGGCGATGCGTACTGCTGGGGTTCGAACGGCTTCGGACAGTTGGGCCGCGATACGGTGACCACCACGTGCGTGGGCTATGTCCTCAATTCGTATCGGTGCAGTAATTGGCCCATTCTCGTTTCCGGCGCACTGAAGTTCACGCTCGTGACGGCGGGGCTTGAGCACAGCTGCGGTGTCGCCACGAGCGGTGCCGCCTATTGCTGGGGCCGCAACGAGGCAGGCGAGCTCGGCAACGATTCGACGGCCGCGGTGTGCGGCCCCTCAGCACCGCCCAACCCGTGCAGCTACGTCCCGCTATTGGTGCAAGGCGGGCTCACCTTCAAGTCCGTCAAAGCGGGGGAGAGTTTCACCTGTGGCGTCGCGACGAGCGGGGACGGCTACTGCTGGGGAGCCAACACGACCGGCGGGCTCGGGACCGGGGGGACGGCCTCCAGCCGCCTGCCGGTCAAGGTCGCCGGGGGCCTCGCGTTCGCCGATATCCAGGCCGGAGGCGGAGGCGCTTGCGGCCTCACGACGAGCGGGAGCGTGTACTGCTGGGGCGGCTCGGTCTTTGGACGCAGCCCCACACTCGTGCGACCGGACCTGCAGTTCGCTGCGCTGGCGGTCGGCGGTACGGCCGGTTGCGAGCTCACGACCGCGAACGACCTCTCTTGCTTCGGATACTGAAGTGACGTCGGCTCGGTCCCTCACACGGAAACTTACCCTCGTGGGCGCGACGCTCGCCCTCGGGTGCAGCTCGTCCACCGGACCCACGCGAGCCGGTCCGCCCACCACCCTCCACCGCGTGACCGGCGATGCTCAGACGGGCGTGGAAGGGCAGACGCTCCCCGTACCTCTCACCGTACAGGTGCTCGACGACGCGGGTCGCGGCGTGCCGGGCGTGCCCGTTGACTGGCACGTAATGCCCGGCGGCGGCTTCGTCGTCGCCAGTGCCTTACCCACGATCACCGACAGCGCTGGCCTGGCGATCATCTTCTGGCAGCTGGGATTCCGGCTCGATAGCGCCGCGATCGTCATCGCGAGCTGCTGCAGGGGGGCCACCGCGACGTTCACCGCGCACGCGGTGCTCCCCTTGGCGCAGCGCATCGGCATCATGGGTGGCCTGTGGCAGTACGATACCGTCACGCGGACTCTCGCCCACGCCATCGTCGCTCGCGTCTTGCGAGCGGACGGCAAGCCGGACGTCGGCGCCATCGTTGGGTGGGGAACCAGCACCCCCGGCGGCCACTTCACGCCCACCTTCGTGGCAGCTGATAGCGCCGGTCAGGCGTCGACGTATTGGACATTGGGGACGGTCGCGGGGAATCAGACGGGGTGGGCCAGCGTGCGGGGACTGCCGCAGGCACTCTTCTCCGCCACGGCCTTTGCCGGCCCGCCCGTGCGGCTCGTGATCGCGCCGAATCCGCTGCCCACGATCGGCGTCATCGGCACCGCGGTGACGGTCATTCCCCAAACGTGGGACCGGTACGGCAATCGCGCCGCACCGGCCGTCTCGCTCAGCGCCGCGGACTCAACCATCGTCGGCGTCGTCTCCCCCGGTCCTGGGGTGAACCCCACCGTCCTGGCGCGCCACCACGGCTCCACGTGGGTCACGGCACAGGTCGGGACACTGCGCGACAGCGCGCCCGTCACCGTGCTCGGCTTCACCGGCGTGAGTACCGGCCGCGGCCACACCTGCGGCCTGAGTCTCGCCGGCGATGCGTATTGCTGGGGTGACAACTTCCTTGGCGCGATCGGCGACGGCGCGCAAACCGGCAGCCCCTACCCAGTCCTCATCGGCAAGGGGCTCGGGCTGCAACTTCCCTCCGCCGACTGGCACACTTGTGCCGTCACGGCGGCCGGTCAGGCGTTTTGCTGGGGCCCCGACTGGGACGGCGAGTTGGGAGACGGGCTGCCGACCTACGCGACGGACACGCTTCATACTCTGCCCGTACCGGTCGCTGGCGGCCACCTCTTCGCGAGCATTCGGGCCGGCTACACCCACACGTGCGGCATGACCACAACGGGGGATGCGTACTGTTGGGGGGCAAACGATTACGCACAACTCGGTCGCGACACCGCGACCAACACTTGCCCGCGAGGCACGCTGCACCGCTGCAGTAACACGCCGATTCTCGTCGCCGGAGGGCTCACGTTCGCCCAGGTGAGCGCCGGGGGGTTCGAACACAACTGCGGCGTTACAGCGAACGGCGCCGCCTACTGCTGGGGCATCAACGACTCGGGGCAGCTCGGCAACGATTCGACCACGGAGACGTGCGGCACGGCCCCAGCGGCACCGTGCAGTCACGCCCCACGCCTCGTGGAAGGCGGACTGACGTTCAGGTCTGTCGCGGTCGGGAGCGCCTTCACGTGTGGGGTCACCGTTACGGGAGACGCATATTGTTGGGGCTGGGGCCTCAACGGCAACCTCGGCAACGGGTCAACTGTCTCGAGCATCGTACCGGTCAAGGTCGCGGGGGGGCTTGCCTTCGCGGACGTCCGGACCGGGTTCTATAGCGCGTGCGGCGTGACCACGACTAGCAAGCTGTATTGCTGGGGGTTTGCCTACCCCGCGACACCCACACCTGTGCGCCCCGACCTGCAGTTCGGGGCGATCGCGTTCGGCGAGCTAACCAATTGCACGATCACCACCGCGAACGACCTCTACTGCTGGGACCACTGATCCCAGACGCCCGCGGATCGTCCGTCCCGAGGCCGCGCCCCCCCCAACACACGTCGCTGGCCGGGGGCGTGCGCGCGGCTCAATGCCTCCGTTGCGGACCACTCCGTCGGCTCGAACGCCGCAGGCCCCCACGGCATGGAGGGATCACGTGCTCCGGCAATCATCGGGCGTTCCCGGCTCGTGAGCCAGACTCCCTCCGCCATCCCCGGCGACGCGTGGCCGGCCTCGAAGCGGAGCCGTCAACAGCGACTGGGAAAGGCCGACCCCCGAAAGCCGCGGCGCTAAACGATTCGCTGGCTCGTCGGATGCCGCTGACTTGGCGCCGCCTACGGCACCTTGCGACAACTGTGGTGCTCGGTGATCACCTTGCCACCCTGCGGGTAACTCGGGCCGTCCACCGCGTATTCGACGGCCGATTTCTTCGTCCACACCGCGCTCGCCCCCCGCCCGGGGAGCACATAGGTCCACGACCAGACGTTCCCCGCACGCTTGCCAACCGTGCCGTAATACTGGCCATTGCTATGGGCGCCGAAGCGGACCCATTGCGGGATGCGGGCGTCGTAGCTGAGGAAGTACTCGGTCTCGACCGCGGGTCCTTCGCCTGTGGCGGGGAACTCGAACGTCTGCTTGAGCCAGCGGCCGCCAAATACCGAGGTGTAGACCATCGTATACGCGCCGGAAAAGTCTCCTGCCGTGTGCGTACAGGTCCACTTGCCGACGAGAAACTGCGCCGCCTGCCCTTCATCGTCCGCGGTAAGCCCCTGCGCTGATGCCGACACCGCCGCGAGCACTAACGCCACCGCACCAAGCACAACCCGTCCTTGCGTCATGGTTCCCTCCTAGAGACGAGCGACGGCCCGTCGCTTCCACTCGGCGTCGCCCGCCGAGCGTTCGCTGCAACGCCACTCCCGACCCGCCGGGCTCACACCCGGGCCGCCTGCTCAGCCTGAGGAGTCGCGGTATTCTTCAGCGAGACGTTCAATCGCGCGCAACTCCGCTCGGGCGCGACGCGCGAGCCGCCACGACCACGCCAACAGCGCCGCCATTCCCACAATCGGCCCCCACACGGTGAGCCACGAGCCGGGGTTCGTGAGCGACCGATGATGCACGCGAGTTCCGATGATCCACCACGGCGTCAAGAACGCGAGCTCAAGTGCCAGCACGATCCAAATGGAGCGCGCGAGCCGAATCTCCTGTCGCCTCTGGCTCCCCAGGGCGACGAGATGCGCCGGGCTACTCGCCGCCACGCCTGCGTCCTCCCGCGCCCGCAGGCGAATCCGCTGGATCCAGAGCGCGCCGATCAAACCGCCAACCACGAGCCCGAGGCCCGCCTCAAAGGGATTGCCCGCGTGCCGGAGGGCGGCTGCCGTCACGAGGATCGCGGCCCCGGCGATGGCGCTTTCGAGCAGGCGCGCCCCTATCACCGCCCGGCGCGCCCGCGCCATTTCGCGGGCGGCATCGGGGGGGGCGGCTCCCGCGCCCCCGGTCCGCTGCCACTCAGCCTGCCAGCGCTCCCAGTCGCCAGGCCCCGTCCGCTCGTTCATCCCTCGTCCTCCACGAGCAGCGACCGGAGTGCTTTGCGCGCGCGCGTGAGGCGGACGCCGACATTGGTCTCGCTCGTCTCCTGCACCTCCGCGATCTCGCGTTGCGAGAGCCCCTCGAGCCGCAGCATCACCGCCTGCCGCTGGGCTTCGGGCAGCTGCCGGATCGCCTGGAACAGCCGGCTCCGGCCCTGCTCCGCGACCAGGCGTTCGTCGGCGAGCGGCGCCGGATCCCGGAGTTCGTCCGCCTCCGGCAGCCCTTGGAAGCGGTGGCGGTGCCGAATCGCGAACGTGATGCCACGATTGTGCGCCACCCGCAACACGAACGTCCGCTCCGACGCGTCGCCACGAAACCGCGGCAGCGCGCGCCAGAGCGCCACCAAGATCTCCTGCATCAAGTCGTCGCGGTCGGAGGCGTTGTCGACATAGCCCCAGACTACGCGCGCGAGTACGGCCGCGTGCTCGCGCACCACGCGGTCGACGGCGGTGTCGGCAGCTCTCTGCGTAAACTCCGGCATCGCCCTCCGCGAACTCCGGCCGGGGGCCCCCCGACTCTCCTATAGTCCACACCGAGAGGGACTTTCTTACAGCCCCGACGACCTGTAAGAACGGGCGCCCGCTCAGGGACTAATCCCGCATGAAGCTACCGCAGGGACGGTCCCGGGCGGCGGCCCTGATCGCGGCCGGCGTGCTGGCGGGAGCCTGGGGAAGGATGGCCGAGGCCCAAACGCGCGACCGACCACGGCTCCGGGCGGGCGCGCTCGCCGAAGAACTGGTGCTCGATGGGCAGATGCGCGAGCACGTCTGGGCGACGGCCGACTCGGCCCTCCTCACCGAATACGAACCCGCCCAGGGCGTCATTCCCGCCGAACGCACCGTGGTCAAAGTGCTCGCGAATCCCGACGTGCTCGTGTTCGGGATCCGCTGCGACGACCCCGACCCCCCCCACATCACGAGCTTCGCCCGGACACGCGACGCGGACCTGTCCACCGAGGACCACGTGCGCATCGTGCTCGATCCGTTCTTGAACGGGCAATCGGGCTACGTCTTCGCCGTCAATCCGAACGGCGCCCGCTACGACGCGCTCATCAGCGAGTTGGCGCAGCGCCTGGGGGGGCGCGAGAACCCGAATTGGGACACCATCTGGGAGGCGGCCGCCGCCCGCTCCGAGCGCGGCTGGTCGGTGGAGATCCGGATCCCGGTAAAGAGCCTGCTCTTTCGACCCGGCCTCACTACCTGGGGCTTCAACGTCCAGCGCCGCGTCCAGCGCAAGCTCGAGACGCAGCGCTGGGCCTACGCGAGCCGCGACTGGCGTATCACCCAGATGAGCCGCGCCGGCCTTCTCGTCGATCTCCCCACCTTCAGTCTCGATCGCGGCTTGAGCGTGCGCCCGGCTGTCGTCACGGGGGCCAGCATCCCCGCGCCGAGCGCCCCGCTCACGAGCAACGTCGCCGGGAGCCTCGACGTCACGCAGCGCCTCGGGGCAAATACCCTCGCCTTTCTCACCGTGCACACCGATTTCGCCGAGACGGAGGTCGATCAGCGCCGCACCAACACGACGCGCTTCCCGCTCTTCTATCCCGAAAAGCGGTGGTTCTTCCTCGAGGCGACGGACATCTTCGATTTCGGCCCCGGCATCGCCCCTGACGTGATGCCCTTCTGGAGTCGCCGCATCGGGCTGTACAACGGGGTCCCCGTGCCGATCGACGTGGGCACGAAGGAGAGCGGCCGAGTGGGCGCCATGAGCTTCGGCGTGCTCGCGGTCCACACGGGGGCGGTCCCCGCGCTCCTCCCGGCGGCCGATATGGGCGTCGTGCGGGTCAAACAGAACGTGCTCGAGGAGTCCTCCGTAGGCGCGATCGCCACGGTGGGTGACCCGACCGGCGCGCCCGGGAGTTGGCTCACGGGGGGCGACGTCCTGCTCCAGACCTCGCACCTCTTCGGGAACAAGAACGGCCAGCTCGGCCTCTGGGGCTTGACCACGGACGGCCCCAATCTCACGGGGTGCAAAACCGCGGGGGGCGTGAGTCTCTTCTACCCGAACGCTGCGTGGAACAATTTCCTCGGCTACCGTCGCGTGGGGGACGGCTTCCAGCCGGCGTTGGGCTTCGTGCCACGACCGGGCGTCCAGCAGGTGAACATCGCCTTCAACTACTTCCCGCGCCCGACGGCCCCAGGGCTCTCGCGCTGGCTCTACGAGGCGGTGTTCGAGGCGGTGGGGGTCGAGACCATGGATTTAAGCGGGCGGTGGCAGACGCTGTGGGGCCGCTTCACCCCGCTCAACCTGGTCTTCCAGAGCGGCGACCGCATCGCCGCCGCGGCCCACCCCGAAGCGGAACGCCTCGACGCCCCGTTTGCGATCGCTCCGGGAGACACGATCCCGACGGGCGCGTATCGGTTCCTGCGCTACCGCCTCGATTACGTCCGCGCCGAAAAGCGGCGCATCAGCTGGTGGCTCACCTATCTCGGCGGCGGGTTCTACAACGGGCATATCGACGAATACATCGGCACGATGGCGATCAAGCCGTCGCCGCTCGTGATCGTCGAGCTCTCCGGCGAGCGCGATCAGGGGTGGGTCGTCCCGGGCTCGACCGCCAGCCGCACCCCCTTCGTGCTCGAGCGCTATGGCACACGGCTCCGCGTCGCCACCTCCCCCGACTTCGAAGTCAATGCCTTCACGCAGTACGACAACAGCTCGCGCCAGCTCGGCACCGATCTCCGCGTCCGCTGGACCTTCCGCCCGAGCGGCGATTTTTTCCTCACCTACACGCACAACGTCGCCGTCCCGCTCGGCGGGCAGCCGTGGTCGTTCGACTCGAACCGGCTGGCCACCAAGCTACAGTACACCTTCCGGTACTGACGCTCGGCTCGGCCATCGAGTCTGGCCCTCCTCCGCCTCCAGGAGGGCCAGGAGGAACGGATCTGAGGCTAATGCAGTGGGATCAGCACTATTTGACCGTGACGGTCCCGATCATCCCCGGCGTGTGAATCTTGCAATAATAGGGGAACGTCCCCGCGGTCGGGTAGGTGTGAATGAAGATCTGATTCGGTGGCAGGTTGA
>DATLKW010000168.1:0-2060 GCA_035538175.1 Gemmatimonadales bacterium
CGTGCGCGAGAAAGACGGCCCCCATCCCGCCTTTCCCCAGCAGGCGCTCGATCCGGTACTTGCCCTCGACGATGCGGCGCAGCCGCTCCGCGATGAGGTCGACGTTGGCGGTGCCCGTCTGCCCGCCGCCGGAGACGTCCGCTCCGCACGTCGAGCAGAACCGACTGTTCCCGGGGATCGGCGTGTGGCAGCGGGAGCACTCTACCACGTCGTTCGGCATCACGCCGGCCCGAAGCGGAGGAGCGGCCCTCGCAGCGCCGGCCGAGTACGACGCCGGCGTGCCGGCGCGGGCGACCGAATGGGCGCCGGCGTGCGGATGAGGGACGGGGGACGACCAGCCGTGGCCGCCGGCGGCGCTGGCCACGCTTGCCCGGCGCAGGGGCCGCTCCCGGCAATGGCCGGTGCTTGTTGCACGCACAGCTCGTAGTAGGTCGTCGCCCCCGCGAAGTCCAAGACGACCGCGTAATAGTCCTGGCCGGCGGTCAACGTCGCGGTGCGGTCGTGGTCCAAGCGGGCGGCGACCGCGGTGTCCGCGACCACGATGCTGAGCGCCGTGTCCGAGGCGGCCGGGACCTTGATCACGTAGAAGGTGAGGAACTTCACCGAATCGGGGTGCGCGCCCGCAATCGCGTGCACCCGGAACTCGACGCCGAAGATCGGGGCGGGAGTCGGGGCCGTGAACCGAATCCAATCGATGTCGTGCGGATTCTCAATCGCCAGCGTGTCGCGAAAGCCATTCACGCCGAAGGGTTGCGCGCCGCGCGCGTCCGCCGCCGTGCACGAGTTGTCGTCTTCGTGGCTATCGGCGGGCAGCTCAGACTGGTAGGTCCCGACGACGACGAGCCCGTAGCGCCCCGGCTGCGTATAGACGGCGATCGCGTCGAGACTGTCTGCGGTGAGCCCCTTGAAGGCGACAATCGTGGAGTCCCCGGTGAGCTCGGGCGGATTGAACCGGAGGCCGTGGCACGCGTGGGAGCCCGGCCCGAACGTCCACGAGTTGTGCCCGATGAAGTACTTCTTCGTGGTGCCGTCCCAGCCAAGCGAGTCGGACAGGAACGTCTGGAACGTGCTCGCAAGGTTGGGCGACTCGAGGATGACGGTCACGTCCTTGGGCGGGGCGAGCCCGAAGCGAAACCAGTCGGCTCCCGAGGACGCGCCGAACGGCAACACCTCAAAGGCGAGCGCGGGATTAAAAAACAGCAAGTTGGGCAGTTGCGTCGGGAACGGACCGGGTCCCGTGAGGCTGATCCGGCGCGGGGTGACCTGATTGGGGTCGTAGAGGTCGTGCTCGATGACCTTCGTCGTGCTGTTGTGCACGAAGGCGAAGACGCCGTTGCCGTTGGTGATCCCGAGGTAGAAGAGCGAATCCGTGACGGCCGGCGGGGGCACCCAATAGCGGGAGCGCGCCGTGCCGTTCGGGTAGGTCTGGGTCGAGAACGGCACCGGGATCAAGATCCCATCGCCCAAGGACGCCTGAAAAATCGAGTCGACGCCCACCCCGTAGATCGAGAGCCGGTCCCCGTACCGGACGGTATCGGGGCTGACGCTGTCGACCTCGAGCGCCGCCGAGACCCGCACCGTGTCCCGACCGGGGTGAGCGGCCTGACCGAAGTTGGCAGCGGCCGCCGTGATGGTGACCATGCCCGACTTGATCCCGACGATGCGGCCCTCGTTGTCGACCGAGGCCGTCAGGGGGTCGCTACTCGACCACACGAACCGCACGTTCGGGATCGCTTGCGAGTCTGTGGCACTGATCATCTGCCACGCCGTGGCCCTGCGGACGGCGGCGGCCCCGCGCAGGAGGATGTGGAGTGGGGTGATACTGACGTGCACCGACGCGTCGTGCTCTGTGGGAAAGACGCAGGTTCCCACGGTTGCCCACACCAGCGGCAGGGCCCCCATCGAGCCTATCCGGCTTAAGCGCATACCCTCGATTGGGTTCGGGTGGAACCCAATCTATAAAAGGCGGAGTGTGGGGGCCACGACGACCGCCGTCACAACCGCCCCCGCCGTTTGAGCTCAAGGTATTGGCGGACAACGGCCTCGGCCGCCCGCGCCGG
>DATLKW010000169.1:0-2410 GCA_035538175.1 Gemmatimonadales bacterium
AGAACTGCTCGATCGGCAGGTTGTTGAGATTGCGCCAGCTCTTCGCGCCGTTCTCCGTCACGTAGACGCCCCCGTCGTTCCCCTGGATCATGCGGTCCGGGTTCTGGGGGTCGATCCACAAGGCGTGGTGATCCACGTGCACACCACGGTCGATTGGGGTCGTGGTCTTCCCGCCGTCGTCCGAGCGCAGCAGGAGGTACGACGAGAAGAACAGCTTGCGGTCGTCGACGGGCGAGACGTGCAGGAGCGTGAAGTAAAACGGCCGGGCGGAGAGGCCGTGGAAATCGGAGACCTTGGTCCAGTGGTCGCCTTGATCCTTCGAGTCCCAGAGCATGCCCTCCGTGGTCTCGATGAGCGCGTAGACGTGAGTCGGATTCGTCGGTCCCACGGCGACCGCGATGCGCCCGAGGAGGCCGCCCGGGAGGCCCTCCTTCAGCCGGCCCCAGGTGAGCCCTCCGTCCTTGGAGCGGTAGATGCCGCTTGCCGCGCCGCCGGAGACGAGTTCCCACGGATGGCGCACGACCTGCCACAGCGCGGCGAAGAGGACGCGCGGGTTCCCGGGGACCATCACCAGGTCCGCGACCCCGGTGGTGTCGTTCACGTAGAGCACTTTGTGCCAGCTCCGCCCGCCGTCCGCGGTGCGGAACACGCCGCGCTCCGCGTTCGGGGCCCACACGTGGCCCAGGGCGGCGACCAGGACGACGTCGGGATTCGCGGGATCGATCACGATCCGGGTGATCTGTCCGACGTCGCCCAGTCCCATGAACTGCCACGTCTTTCCCGCATCGGGCGACATGAACACGCCGCGGCCGTCTACCACATCGTTGCGGGGATTGCCTTCGCCAGTGCCCGCCCACACGATGTTCGGGTTCGAAGGGGCGAGTGCCAGGGCGCCAATCGAGGCCGTCGGCTGGTCCTTGAACACGGCCTCCCACGTGTCGCCGCCATCGCTCGTCTTCCACACGCCTCCCCCGCCCGCACCCACGTAGTAGGTGCTCCGGTCGCCCGGGATCCCTGCCACGGCTGCCACGCGCCCTCCACCCACAGAGGGACCGAGGTTGCGGAAGCGGAGGTTGTTGAGGGAATCGCCCCCAGTCGCCGGCGCGACGGGCGCCGGGCGAGCGCGGCCCTGTGCCGCGAGCGGGAGCGCAGCCGCGACCGACACGAGGAGGCTGCCGACGGTAGCGCGCGTGAGAGCCAGACGGGGCATCGAACGCACTCCTTCTAGGGGGCCTGTCGAGCGACGAGCATCGGGCGGGCCCCGGTGCTCGGGCCGCCTGATTTACCGATACGGTTCACCCCCGTCAACCGTGTAAGACTTGACCCATGCGACGGCCCGGGTGGCTCGTAGTCCCGGTGTCGGTCGCGGGCCTCGCCGCAGCTCGGGGGGCGAAGGCGCAGGATGTGGCGCGTTCCCGCCGGGCGGCCATCGAGTGCGCTGGAGGCCGCTCTGGCGGCCGTCGGTCCCACGCGCGATAGTCATGACCGCCTACACGGGAGACCTCCATGGCCGACACGATCCGCAAGGTCAACTACTACTACACGACGATCCCCGACAAGCCCGGGGAGGGTAGCCGGTTGCTCGACGTCCTGAGGAGCGCGGGGGTCAACCTGCTCGCCCTCCACGCGTTTCCGAGCGCGCGCAAGTCGCAGGTCGACTTCGTGCCGGCCGACGCCGCGAGCTTCACGACCGTCGCGAAGGGTGCCAAGATCAAGCTATCGACCGCCAAGACGGCGTTTCTCATCGACGGCGACGATCGCGTGGGCGCGCTGAGCGGCGCCATCGGGCGCCTGAGCGCCGCGAAGATCAACGTCACCGCCGTGACGGGTGTCAGCGCCGGAATGGGGCGCTACGGGGCGATTCTTTGGGTCAAACCGCGCGATGTGAATAAGGCTGCCGCGGCGCTCGGCGCGATGTAAGTCAGCGGCCGCCGGCGCGCCCGAGCGCGTCGGGGCCGAACCGCTCGCGCACGTCGTCGATCATCGCCGCGATCGCCCGGTCGCGCGCTGTCTCGGCGCCGCCCCCTGCGCCCTCCGCGCCCGCCGACGCGCCCGCCCCGCCGGCCTGGTCGAAGAAGGAGAGCTGGCCGTCCCCGGCGGCGGGCACGAAGCCCGAGAGCGACACCCCCACGAGGCGGGCGGGTCGGCGCCGGGCGGCCCGGAGGCGCGCGAGCAGTCGCCGCGCGACCGCAAACACGGCCCGATCCGAGTGCACCGCGTCACCCAGTGTGCGACTCGCCTGCCGCGTCGTGAAGTCGTCATCGCGCAGCTTCACGGTCACGGTACGCGCGGCGAGCCCCGCCTCGCGAAGGTCGGCGCTCGCCCGGTCGGCGAGGGCGAGCAGCTTGGCGGCGAGCGCCTCGTCCTCATCCACATCGACCGGGAAGGTTTCGTCCCGGCTCATCGATTT
>DATLKW010000170.1:0-9022 GCA_035538175.1 Gemmatimonadales bacterium
CGAACAAGGAGGGGTGATCTACGCCGCGGATTCGAGCTGCGCGATCGATATCCTCGAACCACCTCCCGACTACAGCGTGCGTCGAGTCGTCCCCGCGTCGGGCGGGAACTGCCCGCTCGCCGGCGCCGTCGCCACGAGGCCCTGAGTACGTCGCTCGTTACCACGCCCGCCGTCGTCCTGCAGACGTACCGCTACAGCGAGACGTCTAAGGTGCTGCGCCTGGCGACCCGCGACTTGGGGCTCCAGAGCGCCATCGCTAAGGGTGCCCTCCGCCCGAAGAGTCGCTTCGGCGCGGGGCTCGAGCTCCTGAGCGAAGGGATGGCGCAGCTGTATTTCCGCGAAACCCGCGAGTTGCACACCCTCGGTGCCTTCGACCTCCTGACCTTGCGGCGCGGCCTCGCGGGAGACGTGGGGCGCTTCGCCGGAGCCACCGCCTTGAGCGAGGTCATGCTCAAGATGACGCCCCCGGCACCCCTGCCGCTCGCCTACGACACCCTCACCGCCGGGCTCGATGCGCTGGAGAGCGCCCCTCCCGAGGGCGCCGACGCCGTCGCCCTGCGGGCGTTGTGGCGTCTCCTGGCCGTGCTCGGGTTCGAGCCGTCGCTCCAGGTGTGCGCCCATGACGGCGCCGCTGTCGAAGCGGCGGGCGACAGCCCAGTCGTGTTCAGCGTGGCGGATGGAGGCGTCCTCTGCCCCCGCTGCTCGCCTGCCCGCCTCGCGCCGCCCGCGCCGCCCGCGCCGCCGCCCCCCCCGGTCACGAGGCTGCCGCCTACGGCCTATCGCGATCTCATGGCCCTGAACGACCCACGGATGGCGCTCCCCGTGCTCGATCCACCGCACGCGGCCGCCCACCGCCGCCTCGTCGCGCGCTTCATCCGCTACCACCTCGGGGAAACAGCCCCCCTGTCGGCCCTGGACTTCTGGGAGCATCGCGCGTGGGTACCCCCCACTCCCTCTCCGATCCCGACCGCCGCTTCGTAATCGGCACCGCCGGGCACATCGACCACGGCAAGACGGCCCTCGTGAAGGCCCTCACCGGGGTCGACACGGATCGCTGGGAGGAAGAAAAACGCCGCGGCATCACGATCGACCTGGGGTTCGCGCCCCTCGCACTGGACCACGGGGTCCGGGCGAGCGTCGTCGACGTTCCAGGGCACGAGGGGTTCGTGCGGAACATGCTGGCCGGGGCGACGGGGATCGATGTCGCGCTGCTCGTGATCGCTGCCGACGAAGGGATCATGCCCCAAACCGAAGAACACCTGGCGATTGTCGAGATGCTCGGCGTGCGGCGCGGCATCCCGGTGATCACCAAACGGGATTTGGTGGACGCCGAGTGGCTCGACTTGGTGCGCGGCGAGGTCGCGACCCGCCTCGCGACGAGCCGGGTCCGCTGGGAGCCCGCCGTGGCCGCGTCGGCCGTAACGGGCGCAGGCCTGGTCGAGCTACGGGCCGCGCTCGGCCGAGTAGCGGCGGATCTCGGCGAGCGGCCGGCGGACGACCTGTTTCGCCTGCCGATCGACCGCGTGTTCACCGTCGCGGGCGCCGGCACGGTGGTGACGGGGTCTACGTGGAGCGGCACCGTCGCCGTCGGCGACTCCGTGCGACTCCTGCCGCTCGGACGCGAGGCGCGCGTGCGCTCGATCGAGGTCCACGGCGAGGCCAGCGCGCGGGCCGCACCCGGGCGACGCACGGCGCTGGCGCTCGTGGGCGTCGACAAGGCGGAGCTCGCTCGTGGCCACGTCGCCGTCACCGGCCCCGGGTGGCGGGGGACCACGATGTTTGACGCCGCCATCGAACTCCTCCCGAACGCGCCACGCCCCCTCGTCCCCCGCGCGCGCGTCCGCGTCCACCTGGGAACCGCGGAAATCCTGGCTCGCGTCGCGCAAACCCGCTCCATCGCCCCCGGAGCCCGGGGCCAAGCGCGGCTGCTGCTCGAGGCCCCGCTGGTGGCGCGTGGCGGCGACCGGTTCGTGCTGCGCTCCTTCTCTCCCGTGACCACGGTCGGGGGCGGGGTCGTGCTCGATCCGTTCCCTCCGCCACGCTCGCGCCTCGGGCGCCGGCGCCTCGGCGTCGAGCAGACTGCACCTGCACGACTGGCGGCGCTCGCGGCCGAGGCGGGCCTGAGCGGGATCGCCACGGACGAGCTGACTGTTCGCCTGGGCGTCCCGCCAGAGCGTGTGACGACCATCATCGCGGACACGGGTCGCGAGCTCCTAAGCTTGGCCGGTACGGTGGTCCTTGACGCTGCGGTCGCGGCCGAAGCGGCGCGCCTGGCGGACGTCGTGCGGCACCACCACACGGAGCACCCGCTCGATCCCGGGATGTCGCTCCAGGCGCTCCGCGGGACGCTCGCCACGGGGCGCCCCAGTGACCCGCCGCCCCCGGTCGTGGTGGACGCCGTGATCGACCGGGCCGTGCGCGACCGGCGAATCGAAGTTGCGGAGAGCGTCGCCCGGCTCCCCGACTGGCGTCCCGCGCTCGACGCCCGGGCGAGCGACGCCCGCGACGAGCTGGCGCGGCGCGTGCGGGAAGCAAAATGGCAGGTGCCGACGGTGGCCGAGCTCGAGCGGGAACTGCCCCGCGCACCCGTGCGCGCGCTGCTCGCCCACCTCGCCCGCGAAGGCGTCGTCGAGCAGATGGATCAGGAACGGTACGCGTCGACGGCAGCCCTCGCCGAGTTCCGCACGGCGCTCGAACGGACCCTTACCGAACTCGGGTCGGCGACGCCGGCGGCGCTACGGGATCGCTTCGGCCTGACACGCAAGTACTTGATCCCGCTGCTCGAGTGGGCCGACCGACGCGGCGTATCCCGCCGCACGGGCGACGCCCGCGTGCTCGGCCGGTTGACAGCGGGGAAAGGCGGACCCTAGGTTTGACGGTGCGCGCCCACAGAGAGCGGTCTAGCGGCACCTTTTCGTTCGTCAGAGGAGCGGGGATGAAGCGGAACGCCTGGGCGGTGGTGCTCGGGCTTGGGCTTGGGGTCATACAGGGCGGCCTGACACCGTCGGTGGGACAAGACACCCGGCCCATGATCGAGCCGCAGCAGAATCGGTCGACGTCGTTCAATGTGACCACGATCCCGTTCAAGCTGAGCGGGCAGTTGTTCCTCAAGGGTCACCGGCCCGTCGTGTCTGTACGCATCTACAACGTCCTCGCTCAGCTCGTCGCCATCCCCGTGCTCGGCGGCACCGGCAAGGCGCTCGATTCGCTTGCCCTGAGCTGCCCCACGCAGTTGGGTGCTTGCAGGTACAGCGCGTATTGGGACGGCTTCGTGGCCCACACAGGCAGACCCGCTGCGTCAGGCGTCTACATCTACCAGCTCGTCGTGGACGGCCAACGAGGTCCCACGAAGAAGATCGTGCTAAAGCAACCGCAGCAATGAGTTAGTGTGGGGCTCGGCCCCTCCCCACACCCGGCGCTCCCCAACCCAACCCAAGCTCGTCGCGCCCAACGGGGCTCGGCACGTTTGTGCCCCAGCGCTTGCGGCAGTCGCTCCGGCGCTTGGGCGTACATGCCTCCTGCACGCATCCCCAGTGAAACCAGCACTCGGCGCGCGATGCTTTTGACTTTGGGTCTGCCGATTCGGCACCTTACGGAGGCACGGAGGTTGCTCGGGAGCGAGGTACCATGATCAATCCCAATCGTTTAACCGTGAAGGCCGCAGAGGCCCTGCAGCAGGCGGGAGCGTTGGCGCGCTCGCGCGGCAACCCCGTCCTCAACGACGCGCACCTCTTCCACGCCCTCCTGTCTCAGGACGACGGTATCGTCGTGCCGCTGCTCCAGAAGGCGGGCCTCAGTATCACGCAGCTCAAAGCCGACGTCGAGCGGGAGATCGCCCGCTTTCCCACGCAGTCGGGCACCGCTGCCGAGCCGACGTTGTCACGCGAAGTGTCGCATGCCCTCGACCGGGCCGACGATGAAGCGAAGACACTCGGCGACGCCTACGTCTCGACCGAGCACATCTTGCTCGGGCTCCTTGAGCAAAAGGGTGCCACCGCGCGGCAGCTGCTCTCCACCGCCGGCGTGGGCCGGGCTGAGCTCTTGGCCGCCCTCCAGGGCGTGCGCGGAGCCCAGCGCGTGACCGACCAGGAGCCGGAGCAGAAATACCAGGCCCTGGAGCGCTTCACCCGCGATCTCACCGAGCAGGCGCGCAAGGGCAAGCTTGACCCGGTGATCGGCCGCGACGAGGAGATCCGGCGCGTCATGCAGGTGCTCTCGCGTCGCACCAAGAACAACCCCGTGCTGATCGGGGAGCCGGGGGTCGGCAAGACGGCCATCGTCGAGGGCCTCGCCCAACGCATCGTGAACGGCGACGTCCCCGACTCGCTGCGCAGCAAGCATCTGATCGCGCTCGACCTCGGCGCCCTCATCGCGGGCACGAAATACCGCGGCGAGTTCGAGGAGCGGCTCAAGGCCGTGCTCAAGGAAATCACCAGCGCCGAGGGTCGCTACATCGTCTTCATCGACGAGCTCCACACGCTCGTCGGGGCGGGCTCGGCCGAAGGGGCGATGGACGCGTCCAACATGCTGAAGCCCGCGCTCGCGCGGGGAGACTTGCACGTCGTAGGCGCCACGACGCTCGACGAGTACCGCAAGCACATCGAGAAAGACGCGGCCCTGGAGCGACGCTTCCAGCCCGTGTTCGTCGGCGAGCCCTCCGTCGAGGACACGATCGCCATCCTCCGGGGCCTAAAAGAGCGCTACGAAGTGCACCACGGCGTGCGCATCACGGACAACGCACTCGTCGCCGCGGCCACCCTCTCGCATCGCTACATCGGCGAGCGCTTCCTCCCCGACAAGGCGATCGACTTGGTGGACGAGGCCGCGAGCCGCCTCCGCATCGAGATCGACTCCCTGCCGCAGGAGATCGACGAGGTGGAGCGCAAGATCGTGCAGCTCGAGATCGAGCTCGCCGCCCTCGCGAAGGAAAGGGACAAGGCGTCGAAGGAGCGGCGTGCCAACGTGGAAAAGGAGCTCGCGGGCCTGCGCGAACGCTCCAAAGTCATGAAGGCGCAGTGGCAAGCTGAGAAAGACGCCATCGGTGGCCTCCAGGCCAAGAAGGCGCAGCTCGAGCAGCTCCGCGCCGAGGCGGAACAGGCGACGCGCCGTGGCGACCTCCAGAAGGCCGCCGAGATCACGTACGGGCGCCTCCCGGCGCTCGAACGGGAGATCGGCGAGACTGAGAAGCGCCTCGCCGAGATCCAAAAGAAGAGCAAGTACCTGAAGGAAGAAGTGGATGCCGACGACATCGCCGAGATCGTGGCGAAGTGGACGGGGATTCCCGTGTCGAAGATGCTCGAGTCGGAGCGCGAGCGCCTGACCCGGCTCGAAGCCGAGCTCGGGAGGCGTGTCATCGGCCAACCCGAGGCCTTGGGCGCCGTGGCGAACGCCGTGCGGCGGGCCCGCGCGGGCCTCCAAGACCCCAATCGGCCCACTGGGTCGTTCATCTTCCTCGGCCCCACGGGCGTCGGCAAGACCGAGACCGCCCGCGCCCTCGCCGAGTTCTTGTTCGATGACGAAAAGGCGCTCGTCCGGCTCGATATGTCTGAGTACATGGAGAAGCACGCCGTGGCCCGGATGATCGGCGCGCCCCCCGGCTACGTAGGCTACGAAGAGGGCGGGCAGCTCACCGAGGCGATCCGCCGGCGCCCCTATGCCGTCGTCCTCTTCGACGAGATCGAAAAGGCGCATCCCGACGTCTTCAACGTGCTCCTCCAGATCCTCGACGAGGGGCGCCTCACCGACTCCCAAGGCCGCACCGTGGACTTCCGCAACGCGGTCCTCATCATGACCTCGAACCTCGGATCGCAGTACATCCTCGAGATGGGCACCGGGAACTGGGAACAGGTTGAGACGAAGGTGCTCGAGCTCTTGCGGCAGACCTTCCGGCCGGAGTTTTTGAATCGCGTGGACGACGTGATCATCTTCCGGCCACTCTCGAACGAGGACATCGGGCGCATCGTGGATCTCCAGATTCAACGGGTCCAGCGCCTCGTGGCTGAGCGCAAGCTCACCCTCGAGGTCAGTCCTGCGGCCCAAGCGCTGATCGTCGCGGAGGGCTACGATCCCGTGTACGGCGCCCGGCCCTTGAAGCGGGCGATCCAGCGGTTGCTCCAGAACCCCCTCGCCCTCGCCGTGCTCGAGGGCCAGTACGCAGAGGGCGACCGGATCCGCGTCGATCGCGCCAAGGACAGCACCCGGCTCACGTTTGAGCGCACCCCCGCGCCCCGGAGCGCCGAGCCAGCGCGTGCCTAGGGCGGCGCGAACCCCCGAGACCGGACGGGGACCGGGGGCGGCCCCCCTGTCTCCCGCGGACCGGCGCGGTATCACTCTCGCGCTCGCGGAGGCGCGCGCCGCCGCCGCTCGGGGCGAAGTCCCAGTCGGCGCAGTCGTCATCGGGGCAGGGGACGCGGTCCTCGGCGCGGCGCACAACGAGACGCTCGGACGCCGCGATCCCACGGCCCACGCCGAACTCCTCGCCCTGCACCAAGCCCTCGCGCGGGTGGGGAGCGACCGGCTGCCCGACTGCACCCTGTTCGTCACCCTCGAGCCCTGCGCCCAATGCGCCGGGGCGATCGTTCTCACCAAGCTCGGACGACTCGTCTTCGGGGCCTATGACGAGAAAGCCGGTATGTGCGGCAGCGTGGGAGACCTCGTGCGCCATCCCGCGCTCAATCATCGGGTCGAAGTCATTGGCGGCGTCGAGGCGGAGACGAGCACCGAGCTCTTGCAGGCGTTCTTTCGCGAGAGACGGTAGCTTCTCTAGACGGTAGCTTCTCTAGCAGATAGCGAGGTGCGCGCGCGTCTCCGCGAGGCGATTGCCGGTAACCGCCCGCTCGGGTCCTATGTCCTTTCGCACGATCATCGAGCCGTTTCGGATCCACGCCACCCAGGCCGTCCGCTTCACGACGCCTGAGGAGCGCGGAGCTGCGCTGGTGCGCGCCGGCTACAACCTCTTCGGGCTCGACGCGGACGACGTCCTGATCGACCTCCTCACCGACTCGGGCACGGGCGCGATGTCCTCGCGCCAATGGGCCGCCATGATGGACGCCGACGAGTCCTACGCCGGGAGCCGCTCGTTCACACGCTTCCAGGCCGTGGTGCGGGCGCTCACTGGCTTGGCCGAAGTCATCCCGACCCACCAGGGGCGTGCGGCCGAGCGCATCCTGTTCTCCGTCATGGTGAAGCGAGGACAGGTCGTCCCGAACAACACGCACTTTGACACCACCCGCGCCAACATCGAGTACTGCGGAGCCGAGGCGCGCGATCTCGTGATCGCGGAGGGGCGGATCCCCGCGGCGAAACACCCCTTCAAAGGGAACCTGGACGTGGCGGCGCTTGAGGCCACCATCGACGCGGTGGGCCGCGAGCGGATCCCCCTAGTCCTGGTCACCGTGACCAACAACTCGGGCGGCGGCCAACCGGTGTCGCTCGCGAACCTGAAAGCCGTGCGCGACGTCTGCCGAGCCCACGCCATTCCCCTCTACCTCGACGCCTGTCGCTTCGCGGAGAACGCCTACTTCATCAAGCTGCGAGAGCCTGGCTACGCGGACAAAACCCCGCGCGCGATCGCCCGCGAGATGTTCGCGCTGGCGGATGGCTGCACGATGTCCGCGAAGAAGGACGGGCTCGCCAACATGGGAGGGTTCCTCGCGATGCACGATCCCGCCGTCGCCCGCGAGTGTCGTAACCTCCTTATCCTCACGGAAGGCTTCCCGACCTACGGCGGCCTCGCCGGCTACGATTTGGAAGCAGTGGCGACTGGCCTCGACGAGGTGCTCGACGAAGACTACTTGAAGTACCGACTGCGCTCGACCGCCTACCTCGCCGAACGCGCTGAAGAAGCGGGGGTGCCGGTGGTCCAGCCGCCCGGTGGCCACGCCGTGTACCTCGACGCGCGGGCCCTCTTGCCCCACATCCCGGCGCGGGAGTATCCGGCCCAGGCGCTGGCGATCGAGCTCTACCGGGCGGGCGGCGTGCGCGGGGTCGAGATCGGCTCGGTGATGTTCGGAAAACCCAACCCGGACGGCAGCGAGACGCCGGCCCCGATGGAGCTGGTGCGTCTCGCCGTGCCCCGCCGGACCTACACGCAGAGCCACATCGACTACGTCGGCGAAGTCATCGCCGAAGTCGCGCGCCGCAAGGACCGCCTCCACGGCTACCGGATCGCGGAGCAGGCACCCTGGCTCCGCCACTTCACGGCGCGCTTCGAGCCGCTCGGCCGCTGAACGGCGGCCCCCGCCTCCTCACTGCGGTTTGGCGCGCTCCTCGAGCTTCGCGATGAGGCTCTCGAGCTGCGCCTTCATCCGCTTGAGAGCGGGCAGCAGCCGGGGCTCCAAGTCACGCTCCATCTCCTTGCCTTCGCGCAACACGTCCTTCACGATGTCACGGAAGCGCTCCGCGAGCTCGCGCCACGTCGGGGTGTTTTCCACCTCGGGCGCCTTCGAGGGCTCGCGCTTGGTTGGCAGATTCGTCACGGGGGACTCTCCTCATTGGGACGGTAGATGATACGCGGCGAGGGGGGGCTAGGGTTCACGGGGAGGTAAGCGCCCGTGGCGAAACCGTGCTGGCCTATGTATTTAGTACGCGTCGCAGTGCCTGGGATAGGTGGCCGAGCGGCTGAAGGCACACGCCTGGAGAGCGTGTAAACGGGTAACCGTTTCGTGGGTTCGAATCCCACCCTATCCGTCCTGTCGGCACGCGAGGGCCTGCAATGCCCTCGCCATGCCGCGAACGATCTGGCACCGTGGACAGGTGCGTGAGTGGTTGAAACGGCCGGTCTCGAAAACCGGTGTGCCCGCAAGGGTACCGTGGGTTCGAATCCCACCCTGTCCGTCGCGCCCCCCAACACGCTGGGCTGCCCGAGTGCGGTCGTCTGTCTCAGCACATGACCCCTCATCCCGGAGCCGCCGATGGACGCACGTGGCCTGACCCTCGACCAAGTGGTGTACAGTGGCGAACGCGTGCTGTTCGCGGTGATGGTCGCCGTGAGCCTGCTCATTTACGCTGGCCTGGGATGGCT
>DATLKW010000171.1:0-2229 GCA_035538175.1 Gemmatimonadales bacterium
CACCCCGTCACTAAATGACTCGCACTACGTGGATCGGCCTCCTCGCCTGCCTCGGCACCGCGGCGCGCGCGGCGACGGGTCAGGGGCTGGGACCCGCCGATCGCCAGCTCGCTCGCGACATCTTCCAACAGCTGATCGAGATCAACACCACGGATTCGCTCGGCAATACCCCGCGCGCCGCGCGGGCCATGGCCGAGCGCCTCACGAGCGCGGGCTTTCCCGCGAGCGACGTGCGCGTCTTGATCGGCCCCGATTCGCTCCATGGCAACCTCGTCGCGCGCTATCGCGGCACGGGAACGGGTGGACGCCCCATCATCGTGTTCGCGCACCTCGACGTCGTGCCCGCCCGACGCGCCGATTGGTCGGTCGACCCGTTCACGTTCCTCGAACGGGACGGCTACTTCTACGGACGCGGCACCTCGGACGATAAGGACGGCGACGCCCTCCTCGTCGCGAATTTCATCCGCCTCAGGCGGGATGGATTCAAGCCGACGCGCGATTTGATCCTGGTCCTCACGGGCGACGAGGAGACCGCGGGAAACTGCATTCAATGGCTCGTCACCGCGCATCGGGACCTCATCGATGGAGAGTTCGCGCTGAACACCGATGCGGGCGGCGGGGTCTTGCGCGACGGACGCCGGATCATGTTCACGCTGCAGGCGAGCGAGAAGGTCTACGCGACCTACGTCCTCGAAGCCACGGATAAGGGCGGGCATAGCTCCCTCCCGCGGCCCGCCGATAACCCGATCTACCGACTTGCCGCGGCTCTCGAACGGCTCGCCCGGTACCAGTTCCCGGTCCACCTGACGGAGGTGGCCCGCGGGTTCTTCGAACGGTCGGCGGCGCTCGAGACCGGGCAGCTCGCCGCCGACATGCGCGCCGTGCTCCAGGACCCGCCCGATTCAGGTGCTGTCGCGCGGCTGGGCGCGGTGCCGTTCTACAATTCCAAATTGCGCACCACGTGCGTCGCCACGATGCTCAGCGCGGGGCACGCTGAAAACGCGTTGCCGCAGGCGGCCCGCGCGACCGTGAACTGCCGCATCCTCCCGGGCGAGCCAGCCGCAAGCGTCGACTCGACGCTACGACGACTCGCGGGTAACGACCGTATCACGATCAGCACGGCCTACGCTCCGATCCCGAGCCCCCCGTCGCCGCTGACCCCTGCCATCATGCGCCCGCTCGAACGGCTCGTCGCCGCGCAGTTCCCGGGGGTCCCCATCGTGCCGTTGATGGAGGCGGGCGCCACGGACGGCCTCTTCTTGCGCAACGCGGGGATCCCCACCTACGGGGTGTCGGCCGTCTTCGAGGACCCGAACGACGTCCGGGCGCACGGCCGCGACGAGCGGGTCGGCGTGCAAAGCTTCTACGACGCCGTCGAGTTCTGGTACCAGATGATGCGCGCGTTCGCGTCCTAACGCACGCCGCGTTGGGCTCGTCCGTTGACCCCACGCGGCGGGACCGCCTCGGGTTCACCCCCCCTGACACCCGCGGGGTTCCGTCGCGCATTGCCCTCCCGCAGGCCGAGCGATATATCAACGTGCCTTGGCCGCAGGCGAGGTCTTCATGCGAACGGAGGCCCACCAATGATCTTCGGGATCACGACGTTCACGTTGATCCACGTTGTGCTGAGCATCGTTGGCATTCTCGCGGGGTTGGTCGTCGCGGGCGGGCTCGTTGCGGATAAGCGGCTCGACGGCTGGACGGGCCTCTTCTTAACGACGACCGTCGCGACGAACGTCACCGGGTTTGGCTTCCCCTTCGTGACCCTTCTGCCCTCGCACGTCGTCGGGATAATCTCCCTCATTGTGTTGGCTGCGGTGATCGTGGCGCGTTACGTCAAGCGCTTCACCGGGTCATGGCGGGCGATCTACAGCCTCGGGACGGTGCTCGCCCTCTACCTGAATGCCTTCGTCCTGGTCACACAACTGTTTCGGAGGCTTCCGGCTCTCATCGTCGCCGCGCCGAAGCAGCAGGAACCACCGTTTCTCGTGACTCAGCTCATCGTCCTGGGCCTCTTCATCTGGCTAGGTCAGGCTGTGGTCAAGGGGTTCCGCGCAGGGGCGGGCTCCACTGCGCAACTTGGAGGGCATTAAGGCGCACGGGATGAAAGAGGGCACGACCGCGGGAGCGGCTGTGCAAACGAGACCGATAGCTTCATTTCCGACAAGCACACGGGGGCGCATTGGGCCTGGTGGCTCGAGCAGTCTTCAAAGACACCGGACCATGGGT
>DATLKW010000172.1:0-3131 GCA_035538175.1 Gemmatimonadales bacterium
CTGACGCCGGAGTACGTCCGGATCAACGCAGACTACACCTCGTAGCGAAACCCGGTTACGGCTTGGCCGCGCTGTCGGGCTTGGCTGCGGGCTTGTGCTTCTTGGTCCCCGACTTCTTGGCGCCCTTCTTGGCGCCCTTGGCAGCGGGCTTCGCCTTGGACGTGTCGGCGGCTGGCGCCTGCCCCTGCATGGGCGACTGCTGTTGCGCCACGACGATCGCGGGGGCGCCGAGCAGCGCGAGCGCGACCAGTGTGCTGCGAATCATCTGATACCTCCGGAGGGTTAGGGCGAGCGGGCCACCTTGGCCCGCTTTCACGAGCTAGACCCGGCAGCCGTTCGCCGCGTCACCGTCGCGGGCCCGGGGGTGCCCGGAGGGCTCTGGCGGGGTTGCAGAGTGCAACGGGTGGTTAGGGGGGCGGCGGCGTAGCGACGCGGCGCGCCCGGCCGACCGCGTTGGCGGTGGGCCTGGGGGGACCCGGGACGTTCGGCAACTCGGCGCGCACCCGGGCGAGCGCCTCCGCGTGGGTGTGGCCGCGCTGCAGCTCGTGGGCGGCGGCGGCGGAGACGTCGAGGAGGCGCTCGCGCTGCAGCCCGTCATGGATGGCCGCGATGATCAGGTCGGCGGACGAGTCCACGTTGAAGCGATGGGCGGCGAGATCGGCGACGGCGTGCAGGGCGGCGGCGCGCGGGGGCTTGAGCGCCGCGACGACTCGTTCGACGACGGGCTGGGGGAGGCCGCGGCGCAACGCCCACGCGACGGTCGTCACCTCCGCCGTCTTGACGGGCAGCGTGTCGCCCGCCCGCTCGAGCAGGGCCCGCGCACCGCGCAGCTGCTCGAGGCTCGCCTGAACGGCCGCCGTGATGCGGGGCGCGGTGACGTGTTTCGCCCCACCCTCCAGCGCCTTCTGAATCAGAGGTTCGGTGGGGAGCCCCTCGCCCGAGGCGACGGCGACGATGGAGTCGACTCCGGGCACGGCGTCATTCGGAATCCGGCCCTCGAGCCGCGGGCGCACGGACTGGGCGACGACGGGTTGGGCAAGCAGTGCGAGGCCGAGCCACCACCTCATCGCCGCGCCGGCCGCACGATGACCACCGAGTTCTCCCGTCCGAAGTCATCCGCCACGAGCCGGTCGGCGAGATGGTCCGGCACAAAGCGCTCGCCGTCCACGACGAACATGTACTCGTAGGCCCCGGTGGGGAGGACCACGGTGGCGCGCCAGACGCCGTCGTGATCGATGTCCTCAAGCGCAATCGAGCCGTCGCGCCAGTCGTTGAACGACCCGACCACGGATACCGAACGCGCTCCCGGGAATCGGCCCACGAACTGGGCGATCCCCTCACGCTCGCCGATATCGGGCCCGTGGTGTCCCGTGGGAAAGAGGGTGAGCACGGCCACAACGGCGGCGAATGCCACACTCCAGACCGGGCGAACGTGGAACGTGATGGAGTGCGGGGTGACGAGCCACTGCACGAAGCGGCCCCCGCGCCGGGGAGCGGGAGCTCGAATCGCGGCGAGCACGCGTCCCTCGAGACTCGGGCCGGGGACGTGGGCGGCGAGCAGGGCGACGGCCCGTTCGAGCGGTCGCACGGCGCGGGCGAGCTCCTCGGGCAGGGCGCTCGCCTCGCGCTCACCGTCGAGCGCTTCATGGATTCTCGGATCGAGTGGGTTCATTGGTGATCCTCCAGCAGCTTCAGGAGCGACTCCCGCGCGCGGTGCACCCGCATCTTGAGCGTCGGGATACGCTCGCCCGTCACGGCCGCCATCTCCTCGTAGCTCAGCCCCTCCACATGCTTCAGCACGAACGCTTCGCGCTTTTCCGGCGAGAGCGTTGCGAGGGCCCGCTCGACCAGCGCGAGTTGTTCGGTCCGCTCAAGCGCGGCCGAGTTATCCGTCGGGTCCGCCACGGGCGCCGCCTCATCGAGCGAGACGTCGCCGACCGGTCGCCGGGCGAGGTGGCTCTTGCAGCGGTTGGCCACGATGCGGTACAACCAGGTCCGCAACCGCGCCGGCTCCCGACAGCTCGCTAGGTGGCGGTAGGCTCGCACAAGGCTTTCGGCCACGGCGTCAGCGGCGGCGTCGCGGCTCCCGAGCATCCGGGTGGCAAAGCGCAGCAACCCAGCCTCGTAGCGCCGTACCACGAGGCCGAACGCCTCGCGATCCCCGCCGAGCACCCGGGCCACCACCTCCGCATCGGAGGGGGCCCCTCTTACACCCATAGGACCTGCATGGAAATCAGGGCGTCACGCTAGCACCGCCCGGGGGGCCGGGCCAGGGGCCTGCCGCCCCTGGGCGTTCCGAAGCGCAACCTCAGCGGTCTTGCAGGTAGTCGTGCACCGCCGCCAGGTAGGACGAGGCGCGCAGCCCCTCGCCGATCGCCCCGCCCATGAGCGTCTCGAGCGTGATCTCGGCGCGCCGGCGGTAGGCGTTGTCGCCCGTCGCGTGGGCGAGCCCGAGGAGCATGCGGGCGGCGGTGGCGTTCGCGCCGGGGAGAAGGTCGTCGAGCAGGGGCTTCGCGCGCTCCACGAGCGCGGGCGCGGCCGCCCCGCTGGCCGCGGCGTCATAGTAGGCCCCGACGCCCGAGTCGCCAAAGTCGCGCTCCACGACGGCGGCCAAGTCCTGGGCCACGGTGAGGTAGTGCGGATCGCGCGTGGCGCGCGCGGCGGCGAGGCACGTCCACGCCACCTGAACCTGATCCTGCAGCAGCGCGCGGCCCGCGCCGCCGGGGGCGGCTACATGGCGGACGGGGCGGCGGGGGGCGTACACGCGGCGCAGCAAGGTGTCGAGCGCCGCGAGGGCCCGCGCGACGCTCGTCGCATCCGCAGCGCTGTCCGCCGCGAGGATCCCGCCGATGAGATAGGCGTCGCGGTCGGCGAACACCGTCCGCTCGCCGCCCCGGCCGAGTTCGTCGGCGAGGCGCTGCGCCAGAGCGCGCGTCGCGGCGCGCCGGTGCGGCGTGCTCGCGAGCGACGCCGCCCGAGCGAGATCGCGCAACAGCGCGGCCCGCACCAGTTCGGGCGGCTCGTCGCCCGGCCGCGTCGCGAGCGCCGCGTCGCCCGAGTCGACGAGGTAGTCGAGCACGGCGAGGGCGGGGACAAGGTAGCTCGAGTCGTGCGTGTGGGCGTACGCGGCG
>DATLKW010000173.1:0-7746 GCA_035538175.1 Gemmatimonadales bacterium
CAGCTGGACGTCCCGTGACATCGCGGCGCCTGCCGGGCCGGTGATCGTGAACGGCGTCGTGTTCGCGCTCTCGGCCGGTGGGCCGAGGCCACGGGCACGTAGGCCTGCGCACACGACGCCGGCTGTCCTCTATGCCCTCGATGGGGTCACCGGCGCGGAACTCTGGAACAGCGGGACGGCGATCACGTCGTTCGCCCGGGGCGGTGTGACAGGGGGCGCGGGCCAAGTGTACCTCGCGACCGTCGACGGCACGCTATACGCCTTCGGATTCCCGATGGAGCACTAAGTGAGGCGATACCCAGGCCTGGCCTCGTGCGGCGCGGCCATTGTCATCGGCGCGCTCGGTAGCGCGGGCGCGGCCGCGCAACTGCCGGACGGCCCGGGGAAGGACGTGACTGTGAAGGTCTGCTCACCCTGCCACGCACCGGAAGAGGCGAGATCGGTGCGTCAGGATCGGGCGGGTTGGACCGCGACCCTCCGGAAGATGACCGGGCTCGGAGCCAAAGGGACCCCCGAGGAGCTCGACGCCGTCTTAGAGTATCTCGCCACCCACTTTCGCTCGGACGAGCTCCCGCGCGTCAACGTCAACACGGCGACCGCCATCGAGCTCGAGAGCGGCTTGACCCTCAAGCGGTCTCAGGCGGCGGCGATCATCGCCTATCGGACGGAGCACGGGCCCTTCAAGGCGTTCGAAGGGCTGCGGAATGTCCCCGGACTCGACCTCGCCACGCTGGAAGCGAAGCGGGCGCGCCTGACGTTTTGACCGCCCCGAGGGTGCCCGCCGCATCGGGACCCGTGGCGCGTCTGGCCTAGGCTCAGGTCCACTCGTATCATCTAACGTCTCCGACTCTCACGAGCCGCGCCGTGGCCGACCTCAGCCCCCTCGAAACAGCCCTTGTCGACCGCTACACGATTGAGCGGTCGCTCGGCCGCGGGGGCATGGCCACCGTCTATCTCGCCCGCGACCTCCGGCACGATCGCCTCGTCGCCCTGAAGGTGCTCCACCCCGAGCTCGCCGCGACCATCGGGACCGAACGTTTTCACCGTGAGATCAAGACGGCGGCGCGGCTGCAGCACCCCAACATCCTGACCGTCTACGATTCAGGGGAGGCGGCAGGACAGCTGTGGTTCACCATGCCCTATGTCGACGGGGAAAGTCTACGCGAGCGCCTCACGCGCGAGCCCCAGCTGCCCCTGGGCGATGCCCTGCGCATCGCGCGCGACGCGGCCGACGCGCTCGACTCGGCCCACCGCCATGGCGTGGTTCACCGAGACGTCAAGCCCGAAAATATCCTGCTGAGCGAGGGGCGCGCCCTGCTCGCGGATTTCGGGATCGCCCAGACCCTGCACGGGGACGAGCGGCTGACGGCCACGGGAATGGTCGTGGGGACGCCGGCCTACATGAGTCCCGAGCAAGCGAGCGGTGAAACGGAGCTCGACAGTCGAACGGACGTCTACGCCCTGGGGTGCGTCTTGTACGAGATGCTCGCGGGCCACGCACCCTTCCTCGGTACCACGGCCCGAGAGGTCGTGGCCCGCCACGCGCTCGACCCCGTCCCGCCCCTACGGGCCAGTCGCCCCGACGTGCCGGCCGCCCTGGAAGGCGTGGTGCGCACAGCCCTCGCCAAAGCGCCGGCCGATCGGTTTCCCACGGCGGGAGCGTTCGTCGCGGCGCTCGCTCCGGCAGCGGTGGCGCCAGCGAGGGCGCCGTGGCGGCGGTACCGGGTGCGGTTCGCCATCGGCGTCGCCGCCGCGCTTGCGGTCGGCTACCTCCTGCTCTTCCATCGATCGAGTGTGGGCGGGCTCGGCCCGCTCGACCCACCGGCGCGCTCGATCGCGGTCCTGCCGTTCGTGAATCTCACTCCGGACCGCGGCGACGAATACTTCAGCGACGGCATGTCGGAGGAGCTTATGACCGCCCTGCACGGGGTGGCTGGGTTCCGGGTGGCGGCTCGCACGTCGGCCTTTGCCTTCAAGAACCGGGATGTCAACGCCAGCCAGATCGGACGCGATCTGAATGTCGGGACGCTGCTCGAGGGGACGGTGCGACGCTCGGGGGCGCGGGTCCGCGTCAGCGCACGTCTCATCAATGCCGCCGACGGCTATCAGCTGTGGACGGACGAGTACGAGCGCGACATCAGGGACGTGTTCGCCGTGCAGGACGAGATCTCGCGTGCCATCGTCCAGGCCCTCCAGGTAACCCTCGGCACGAGAGCGCCCGCCCCGCTCGTGCGCGCGTCGACCGCCAACCCCGAGGCCCACGACCTCTACCTCAAGGGCCGCTATTTCTACTGGCAGCGCACTGAGCCCGGGATGCTGGAGAAGAGCGCCGCGTTCCTCGAGCAAGCCGTTCGCGCCGACTCGCTCTACGCTTCAGCCTACTCCGGTCTGAGCGACTCCTACAGTGTGCTCTCGATATGGGGCTATCGCGCTCCGCGCGAGGGCTTCGGGCGCGCCAAGGTGGCGGCGCAGCGCGCGTTGCGCCTCGACAGCACGCTCGCCGAGGCGCATACGTCGCTCGCGATCATCAGCTTGTATTACGACTGGGACTGGGCGGCGGCCGACCGGGAGCTGACGCGCGCGATCGCGCTCGACCCGCAATACGCTCCCGCGTACCTGTTTCGTACCTGGCACGCCGTCATCACCGGGAAGCCTGCGGACGCGCTTCGTGCGGTGCGACACGCGCGAGAGCTCGATCCACTGTCGGTGATTGTCAACACGCGCGTGGCGACCACGCTGTACTATGCGCACCGTTACGATGAGGCCATCGCCGAGCTCCGCAAGACCCTGGAGCTCGACTCCACCAACGGCTTGGCGTATGCCGAACTGGCGCGAGCCTCTCTGGGAGCGAAGCGCTGCGCCGAAGCGGTCGCCGCGGCTCGCCTCGTCCCGGCCGCGATGCCCAACCCCGAAAGCGCGGTGCGCGGCTACGCCCCGGCCCTGTGCGGGCACCGAGCGGAGGCGCTCGGGTGGCTCACAGAGGTCAAGCAGCAGGCGCGGCGAGGCCATGTCCCCGGCACTAAAGTCGCCCAGTTCTACGCGGCGTCAGGGGATCGTGATAGCGCCTTCGCGTGGCTCGAGCGCGCGTACCGCGAGCGCGATGCGTTCCTGGTCTTCCTCAACGTCGAGCCCGCGTACGACCCCGTGCGAGGCGATCCCCGGTTCGCCGCCCTCGCGGAGCGCGTCGGCCTGAAGCCGTAGCTGCAGGGGCTACCGGGGCGCGGAACGCGAACACCCTCCCGCGCCATTGCGGGGCGCTGGCGACCTGCATATCATGAACACAGTTCATTATCATGAGTGTAGATCATGAAACGGGGCCGCGTTAGCGAGCCGGTGCAGGTGTACTTGGACGCCGCGGAGCGGGAGCGCCTCGAGCGCCTCGCCCGTCAGCTCGGAGCGACCAAGTCCGATGTCGTGCGCCGCGGGCTCGCGGCGCTGGAGCGCGAGGCGCTGGATCCGGACCGACACCCGGCCCTGCAGATGATCGGGCTCGCCGAGCGGGAACGGCCCGGGGGGCCCGGGTACGATGTTGCGCGCCAGCACGATCGCTACCTCGCCGAGTCTGAGGAGGTGAGTTGGGGCCGGACGCCCCGGCGCCAGCGACGCCGTGGGCAGTGAGCTGTTCGTTGATACGAGCGCATGGTACGCGCTGATCCTGCGGCGCGATCCATCCCACGCGCGAGTGGCCGAAGCGCTGCGCGTGCGTATCCGTCAGGGAGCCGGCA
The DNA here is from genome assembly GCA_035538175.1 of Gemmatimonadales bacterium. Taxonomy (GTDB): domain Bacteria; phylum Gemmatimonadota; class Gemmatimonadetes; order Gemmatimonadales; family GWC2-71-9; genus AG41. The sequence continues at coordinate 3,726 of DATLKW010000173.1, forward strand.
TCGTGACGACGAACCTCGTCCTCGCGGAGACCCACGCGCTCCTGCTGCGTCGGGCGACGCGAGCGACCGCCCTCGCGTTTCTGCACCAGGTCGACCAGCCGCCGAACCTGGTGGTGCGCAGTACGGGAGAACTCGAGGCCCGCGCCCTCACCGATTGGCTAGATCGCTGCGCCGACCAGGAGTTCTCCTTCACGGACGCCGTTAGCTTCGCGCTCATGGCCGAACGGGCGATCACGGACGCCTTGACGCTGGATCGCCATTTCGCGACGGCCGGCTTTCAGGTCCGACCCTAGCGCTCCCGGCCTTCGCCCGTCTGTTCCTAGGACACTAGAACTCATCTCATAAATGCCCGGAGCAGGATCACGATGCACCCGAGCTGAACAAACCCGAGGAAGTTCGCCGCGTGATACTCATAGCGGGTCACCAGACGTCGGAAGTTCTGGAGCCATGCGAGCAGGCGCTCCACCTTCCAGCGACGGCGGTAGCGGCCGAGCGACCGCCGGTCTTGCGTGGCTGGGCGCCGGCGACTGACTCGGTGGGGCGCGATGAGCTCGATGCCCCGCTCGGCTTGCAGGCGTGCATCTAGCCGGTCGCTGTCGTACGCCTTGTCGCCAATCAGGCGCTTGGGGACGGTGGGGGTGAAGAGGTGGTCGAGGGTCGCTTCGACCAACGTGACCTCGTGGGGCGAAGCGCTCGCGATGCTGACGGCGACCGGAGGACCAGTGCCGTCTGCCACTGCCATGACCTTGGTCCCCTTGCCCCGCTTGGTTTTCCCGACGCAGCTGCCCCTTTTTTGGCGCCTGCGAAGGTGCCGTCGATGAACGCCTCGCTCAGATCCAATCACCCGCGCTCGGCTAGATCGGCGGCGAGCGCCTGGAGCACCCGCTCCAGGGTGCCGTCGCGTACCCACTGTTGAAAACGCCGATGGCAGGTCTGATACGGGGGATAGCGCGCGGGGAGATCGACCCACGGGGCACGAGTACCCAACACCCAGAGAATCCCGTTGAGCACGTCGCGGGGATCGCGCCACGGTCGGCCGCGGCGATCGGTCCGCACGCGGGGCTTGGGCAGCAGCGGCCCGAGCACCGCCCACTGCTTCTCGGTCAGGTCCATGGTCACCCCAAGGGCTAGGGTTGACCACCGACCAGCGCCACAATCTATGGTTCACAGGCCCAGCCTCCAACATATTCCCGACGCGTTGAGCTAGAACACCCGACTGCTAACATTCCGTGTTCGAGCTCAGGACAAGGTGCACTCCTTGCCGAACGTCCACGCCGCCCTTCTCTTTCCGGATAGTGGTTGACGCGCCCGCGAGACTACTGGAGCGGGCCTTAACCAGCGAGGAGGCCCTTCATGGATCGCGTCACGCGGTCGTTCCCACCGCTTGTGTTCATGGTGTTCGCGGGCTGTCACGATCAGAGTACCGCACCAAGAGTCAATCAGCAGATAGCCCAACCGTCCTTTAGCACGAGCGCGTCCTTTTCTTGCGCCACGACCCCAACCTTTACGGTGAGCGACGAACCAAGCCTGCGGGCGGCCCTCGCCGCAGCCAGTCCGGGCGCGGTGATCGCGCTGCGGGGGAGGATCGGGCTTGCCGCCGACCTGGTCATCCGCACCCCGAACGTGACGCTCACGTGCGCCGCGCCGGGCGCAGGGCTCTTCGCGGTGAGCACCGCTGTAGATAATCTGGTCCTGGTGGATGTAGGCGGGTCGGGGGTTGCGGTTGAGGGCCTCGCGCTGGACGCGAGCGGGACGGCGCAGGGCCCGCTGTTCGCGATCGTCGGCTTTGCGTACGTCGCGGCGGATCTCTTCGGGCCGGGCCTCCCAGTGCCCAACCTTCGGTTTGCGCACAACACGGTCACCTGTGGAGGGGGTTGCGCCTTCTTCGCTGGCACCCCCGGCGCGGTGATCTCGGACAACACCTTCAGCGCGGCCGCCGCGTTCACCGGCGTGCACGTGCAGCTGGGCATTGACTTCGTTGACAGCGTTCGAGTTCAGGGAAACACGATGGTCGCTACCGCGCCCACCGGGTTCATCCGGTTCGGTGCCATCCGGGTGTTTGGGGGTCGCGGCCTGGTCGTCACCGATAACGTGGTGACTGGGCCCTGGTCCAACTCGCTCAGCGTGACGTTCCTCACGAAAAGCGAGGTAACGGGCAACCGCTTCGCAGGCGCTGCCGCCAACGGCATCCTGCTGGGCAGACCAAACGGTCCCCCGATTATTGCGCTACAGGACAATCTGTTCAGCAGCAACATCGCGACGGGCGCGGGCAACGCCGGGGTCTTTGCCAATCAGGCCTGCAACAATGTCTTCGTTGGCAATAATCTGCAGGGAAACGTGGGTAACGTGGGGGCCGTTTTCGCCGCCACGACAGGCGCTAACACCTTAGTTGGCAACGGCACTATCGTGATCGACAACGGCGCGTTCGACTGCGACGGTGACGGAGTGAACGACCCGAATATCATCACAGGAGCGGGAGCGGTGATGCACGGAGTGATACTCGGTCAAGTGGTGAGCGACGCGGTCACGACCACGAATGGCCTCACGCTCAAGTAGCCGCGCGGACTAGGCCCGCCGAAGAGCGTGTCGCGGGCTGCGGCTCGCACGCGGACGCCGCAGCGAATCCCCCGCTGGCGAGTGCCCACGGGGGATTTCTCGAGCCGTGCGCCCCGCTCCTCGAGAGCGACCTAACGCGTTGCCACGCCCGCGTCGGGCGTGGGCTCGACCACTGCTCTCAAGGTGCTGCGGGACTAATCGGGGGCTAAGTGGGTATACCGGAGCGTCGTCGCCAGATCGGCGTGCCCCACGTAACGCATTTATGAGATGAGTTCTAGCCAAGGTTCGCCGCGGGCACCGGGGCGGGCGACGACCGATTCCACATTTGACCTCCGTCTCGCGGCGCCCGACGACCTTCCCGCGCTCAGCGCGCTGATCGACAACTCGGTGCGAGAACTGAGTCGCGGCTACTACACGGCCGCGCAGATCGACAGCTCCCTGCGGTTCGTCTTCGGTCCCGACACCCAGCTCATCGACGACAAGACGTATTACGTCATCTCGGCCGCGACCGAGCTTGTCGCCGCGGGCGGCTGGAGCCGCCGGCGCCACCTATACGGCGGCGATCAGATGAAAGGAGCGGAGGATCCGCTGCTCGATCCCGCCACGGAGGCGGCGCGGATCCGCGCCTTCTTCGTGCACCCCCAGTGGGCGCGTCGGGGGCTCGGGCGTCGGCTCTTCGAGCATTGTGCTGTGGCAGCGACACGCGCCGGATTTCACACGCTGGAGCTCATGGCGACGCTCCCTGGAGAACCGCTCTATCGCGCGCTCGGGTTCGTGGCGCTCGAGCGTCTTGCGCCCACACTGCCTGACGGCGTGACGTTCCCGGTGGTGCGCATGGTGCGTTCGTTGCGCGGGCCGAGCACGTAGGCCGCGACTCCCTAGGCGCCTCACCGAACGGACCGAGGCAGACGTTCCCCTGGCGACGCCACCGGCGGGGTGGGCCGGCCATGTCACCGCGACCGGGCGTAGCGCGGGTCCGCAGCTGACCGATCGCCCTGGTCACCGGCGAGGCCGTGAGATGGGCTACGTCGGGCCTTCCTCACCGAGGCTATACTCCGCGCGCGCCCGTCCGTATCAGCGACCCAACGAGCGTGAAGAGCGTGCGCCGCCCTAGGGTCCGTTCCAGCGTGCATCCCGGACCGCGACAGCTTGGTCACGCCCCTCGACCGAGAGGGAGGCCACCATGTTGCAACGCGGTCACCGCGCCGTTCACTCACGCGCGCACATCGGGGCGCCGTTCCTCGCCGCCCTCTTCCTCGTCGCCGGGTGCGAGCGCCCCTCGCCGACAGGGGCTTCACCGCTGGTCATCGCACCCGAGGATTCCCTCGGCCTGTCCCGCGACCTGTTGGCGAACGCCACGCAACCAGCGGGCGGCGCGCTCCCGTTCCTGACGCTCGCCGAACAACAGGCGTTCGCCCGTGGCAGCGTCGTCTTCCAGACCGTGTTCACACCGGCGACGGGGCTC
>DATLKW010000174.1:0-5215 GCA_035538175.1 Gemmatimonadales bacterium
GCTCGCCGCGCTGACCGCCTCGTTGTCGCGCTTGATTTCGGCCGCCAGCGCGGGATCAGCTTCCAGGGCGTAGCGCCGGGTCGCCTTGTACACGTACTCGAGCTTGCGGGCCGCTTCGAAGCAATACGCGGCGAGCACGTAAAAGCGGCGCTCGGGATCGGTCCCGACCGACTCGAGCTTCGGCTTCGTCATCATCGGCCACGTATCGACGGCGATGGCGATGGAACCGAGCGTGGTTCCCGCAGACATGACAGCCTCCTTTCAACAGGGATCGGGGGAGAGCAAGCGGTCGCGCAGGCACGCGACGCGCTGGGTATAGAGCGCGTCGCCGAGCGACCAGGTGTGCGTGAACGAATCGAGACAGCGCGTCGCCGTGGCGCGGTCGCGGCGCGCACGGGCGAACTGCGCGAGGAGCCACCGCTCGGGCGCCATGGCCGCGAGCGGGTAGTACATGGCGAACGGCTCGGCCGAGCGGGCCACCGAGCGCTGGAGGGCGCGCATGGCGCGCGTCGTGTCTCGAGCGAGCAGCGCCAGCCGGGCCTCGAGCGCCGCCTGGAGGGCGGGCGGGAGGGGGTCCGAAGGGTCGGCAGTCGCGGTCGCGCGCTCCAGGCGACCAAGCAGGTCGCGCACGGCGCTCGAGTCGCCGTGCAGCACCGCCTCGTGCACGGTCGCTTGGAACGCCTGTTCCGACTCTTCGAAGACCGGACGTCGAAAGTCGGGGCTCCGCCCTGACCGGACCTCGCCGCGCGCCCAGCTGAGCATCGGGGTCACCCGGGGCGGTGCCGGGAAGCCCGCCAGCGACGCCAGCACCATCCAGCGGTCGAACCGCACGCCGCCGGCCAACGAATCCCACACGGCGACGGCTTCTGGCCACCTGCCCTGGCCTGCGAGCGCGACGAAGCGGTACTGGCCCCCGGTCCGCCGGTCGTCGGGTGTGCGATCGGGGCCCGAGAGGAAGCGGGCGATGGTATCGGTGAGCGGCAGGTCGGCGCCACCGTGGCCGAAGTGTGCGACCAGGAGTTTGAGCGTCAGGCGGTCCGCGGTGGCGAGCGATGCGACCGTTTCCGCTCGCAATCGCGGATCGCCCGCCGAGAGCGCGATCAGGGCTGCCATCGCCGGCCGCTCCGGGTCGTCGCGCGGCATCTGAGCGAGGTAGCCGCGGGCCCCCGCCACATCGTGTGCGAACACGGCGAGTTCGATCAGATGGGCATAGAGGGGGACGAAGGTAGGATCGAGCGCGCTCACGCGCGCAAACGCCGGGCGAGCCTCGAGTGGGCTCACGCCCGCCAGCCCGCCGAAGTGGAACAGCGCCTCGCCCAGCCCGTACCACGCATCAGGGGAGCGCGGGAAGTCGACGACGATTGCCTGGAAGCCGGCGATCGCGCTGTCGGCGGATCGCATGATGTAGTGCCGCTCCGCCTCCAGCAGGGCTCGCCAGCGCGGGGCGAAGTGTTCGCGTCGGGCCAGGGCCGCCTCGACGGTGCGACGGGCTGCGGGGTAATCCCACTGCCAGGTCTGGACGACGCTCAGGCGGTGATAGGCGAGGGCTAGGTCCGAATCCGCGGCGATCGCGCGCCGATACGCGGCAGCGGCTCCGTCGCGGTCCCAGATCCAGAAGCGGCCCTGGCCCTCGATCATCGCTTGCCGAGCCACGCCCGAGCTCGTCGCGGCGGCGAGCTCCTGGTGCCACGCGCGCGACGTCGGCTTCCCCGGGCCGACGGTGACCCAGAGCGCTGCACCCACGACGAGCGCGCCCCCGACCCCGAAGACCGCGCGGAGCCGGCGCCGCGGGATGCGGAACCGCAGGCTCTGCGTGCTCCGGCGGGCGGCGAGGAGCGCCGCCGCGAACGCGGCAGCCGTGGGGAACCGGGCCGTGGGCGCGGGGGCGAGCGCGCGCTCCAGCACCCGGCGGACCGCCCGCGGCACCCGCCCGAGGGGCCACGAGTCGGGGGAGGTCCCGACGGGCAGCGTGCCGTTGAGCATCTCGTACAGCACGCACCCCAGCGAGTAGATGTCGCTCCGAGCGTCGCACGGCTGATCGGCGGCCTGCTCGGGGCTCATGTAGCCCAGCGTCCCGACGACGATGCCCGAACCGGTGAGGCGGTCCCCCGCGGCCGCCGAGATCGCGCGGGCGATCCCGAAATCCGCGACCAGGGCGTGGCCTCTCGTGAGCAGAATGTTCTCGGGCTTCACGTCCCGATGCACGATGCCGTGTTCGTGCGCGTCGCTCAGCGCGTCGGCAACCTCGCGGGCGATGTCCAGTGCCGTAGCCACGGGGAGCCGCCCCTCACGTTTCAACCGCGCACCGAGCGACTCCCCCTCGACATACGGCATGACGTAATACAGGAAGCCGCCCGCGTCGCCCGAGTCGTGCAGCGCCAAGATGTGGGGGTGCGCGAGCCGGGCGGCGATGCCGATCTCGCGCAGGAAGTGTCCAGACCCGAGGGCCGCCGCGAGCTCCGGACGCAGCACCTTCAGCGCTACGGAGCGTCGATGCTTCTCATCGCGGGCGAGATAGACAGTGGCCATCCCGCCGCGGCCGAGTTCCCGCTCGATGGTGTAACGTCCGCGCAACGCAGCCTGTAGGCGGGCCAGCTGATCGGTCACAAGGAGGGTCCGGGGCGCGAACGTATCAGATCATACGGGTTCGCAAAAGGCGGGGCCAGAGGCGAGCAAGCGATGTCGCGTAATTCTCACCCCGGACGCTTGAAAACGGCGTGGCTCACCCCGAACACCCGAGGCCTCGAGTTGTCCCCTAGGACTGGCGCAAGCGATCCTGCGGAGCGCCTCTGGGCACGCGCACACGTATAACACGCACGGACCCAACGTGCGCTCTCGGGATGCTCAACATCGCGTCCACAATTCAACACACACGTTGCTGACACTACGGCGAGTGTGGCACCCACGCCGGCGATCGGCATGCTCGAAACCGGCCTAAATTGAGCACGGGAGCCGAGCCCTGTGCGGGTACCCAGGTCGTGCGTGACGAGGAGCAGCGTGACCGTCCCAAGCCGTCGCGAAGTCCGCTTTAGTGATAAAGACGCCGCCCTCCGGGACGACGTCCGGACGCTTGGTGCCCTCGTGGGCGAGGTGATTCGGGAACAGGGGGGCGAGGCGCTGTTCCAGCGGGTCGAGCTCGCGCGGCTCGCCGCGATCCGGCGGCGCGAGGCCGAGCGGGAAGGCACAGCGGAGGCGGAGCTCGAGAACGCCGTGCGCTCCCTCGGACCCACGGAGGTGGGGGAGCTCGTCCACGGCTTCGCCGCGTACTTCGACGTCGTAAACCTGGCGGAGCGCGTCCATCGCATCCGGCGTCGCCGGGACTATCTGCGCGCTGGCGCCGCGGGTGGGACGCCCCAGGAAGGCAGTTTCGAGGACACGTTTCGCCGGCTAGCCGCCGGAGGCCTCAAGGTCGCGGACGTGCGCCCGTTGCTCGAGCGTCTCGTCTTCGAGCCCGTCTTCACCGCTCATCCCACCGAGTCGACGCGCCGCACCCTACTCGAGAAGCAGCAGACCATTGGCCGGCTGCTCGTCCAGCGCCTCGACCCCTCCCGCACGCCCGGGGAGGACCGCTCGGCGCTCGGCCGGATTCGCGAAGAGGTGACGATCGCCTGGCAAACCGAGGCGCTCCGCACGCAGCGACCGACCGTGTTCGACGAGCTCGAGCATGTGCTGTTCTTCTTGACCGACGTGGTCTACCGCGTCGTGCCAGCGTTTTACGAAGAGCTCTCGGACGCGCTTGCGACCGTCTATGGCCCGGCGGGCGCGGAGATCGCCATTCCGCCGGTCTTGCGCTTCGGGTCATGGGTTGGCGGGGACATGGACGGCAATCCCAATGTCACGGCGGAGACCCTGCGCATGGCACTCGCCCGCCACCGCGGGCTCGTGCTCGAGCGCTACCGGCGCGAGGTGCTGGAGCTCTCGCAACGGTTGACGCAGACGCGCTCGCGCGTCGGGGTCGATGCGGCCGTGCTCGCGCGGGCGACCGAGTACGCGACGAGCTTCCCCGCCGTGCTCGCGGCGATCCCGCAGCGCCACCGGGACATGCCCTACCAGGTGTTCTTTCGCCTCGTGGCCGCGCGGTTGGCCGCGACGGCCGCGGACGAGGCCGGCGGCTACGCCGTGGTGGACGAATTTGCCGCCGACTTGGCACTCGTCGACGAGAGCCTCGCTCGGCACCAGGGCGCCCGTGCCGGGCTCTTCGGCGTGCGGCGCCTCGAGCGGCGGGTCGAGACGTTCGGCTTTCACCTGGCGACGCTCGACGTGCGGCAGCATGCGTTAGTGCATCGCGCCGTCACCGGCCGCCTGCTTGCGGACCCTAACTGGCTCGATCGCCCGGGCGAGGAGCGAACCGCCCGCCTGCGGCAGGCCCTCGCCGCGGGGGAGCGGCCCTCGGCCCCCCCGGACGCAGAAGCCGAACGCACCCTTGCGGTGTTCCGAGCGATTGCCGACGGCCGGGCCCGCTACGGGCCGCGCGCCGTCGGCCCCTACATCATCAGCATGGCCCAGGGGCCCGATGACGTGCTCACGGTCCTGTTGCTCGCGCGCTGGGGCGGCTTCGGCGCCGAGGGCCACGTGCCCTTGGACGTCGCACCGCTCTTCGAGACGGAGCACGATTTGACGGCCGCCCCGCGCGTCATGGCCGCCCTCCTCGCCGACGACGTGTACCGAGCGCACTTGAACGGCCGCGACCGCCGCCAGGTCGTGATGATCGGGTACTCGGACTCCAACAAGGACGTGGGCATCGCGGCGTCCCGCTGGGCGCTCCAGGAAGCGCAGGCGACGCTCGTGACGACCCTCGAGCAGGCGGGGATCGACGGCCTGCTCTTTCACGGTCGCGGTGGCAGCGTGAGCCGGGGAGGCGGCAAACTCTCGCGGGCCGTACGCGGCGCCCCACCGGGGAGCGTGCGCGGTCATCTGCGGGTCACCGAGCAGGGTGAGGCGATCAGCGCGAACTACGGGCTCCGCGGGATCGCCCTGCGTACCTTGGAGCAGGCGGTCGGGGCCGTGGCGCTCGCGAGCGCCCTCCCCGCAACTCTGGATGAACGCGTGCCACGCTGGCACGCCCTGATGGACGAGATCGCACTGGCCAGCCACCAAGCCTACCGCGCGCTCGTGTACGAAGAGCCGCGGTTCGCTAAGTACTTCGCGCTCGCCACCCCGATCGACGTGATCCAGAGCCTGCCGATCGGCTCCCGTCCGTCGACGCGCCAGGGCG
>DATLKW010000175.1:0-6828 GCA_035538175.1 Gemmatimonadales bacterium
CGAGACGGGCCTCGAGCGAGGTGGCCCCCTGGGGGCCCGACACCCGCTGAAGGAAAATCGCATGTGGCAGGGACTCGAACTTGAGGCGCGAAACCGGCATCCCGGGTGTCTCTCCCACTAAGGGCCAAGCTGGCAGCGCCCCACCATAGGGCAGGGGTTGTGCCTTGGATGCAACGCGTGGCCGGGTCAGAACATATCGTTTTCCCACCTAGGGCGTTAGCCCGCAAACGCCCTCGTGTCTCGCCTTTCGCCGCACTGGCGGCGCCCCGCCGATGCCCATATCGCAGCCCCGCCCGGATCGCGAGGCGTCCCACCTCCGCTGCTCCCACCCAAGAGCCAAGGTGTGACTGAGATCACGCTCCTTCTCACCCCAAGGAGCCGTCGGGTGGTCACCGCCGGGTGGCCGATGCAACCAACCGGGCCCGCCGAGCATCAGATGAGATGGACCGGGGAAACCTCCCGGGGCCCTCAAGCGTATTGACGACAGCACTGCAAGAGCTGCATGGGTCGCGGCCGAGGTGTGACGGCCACTTCGCCCGACCGCCGGCCCGGGGAGCGGTAGGCCCCGGGTCTGGTTTTTTTGGGGGGGGAGGGGGATGGGGTGGGCGGGCTCAGGGCCCGGCTTCGCGCACGCCCACGGCTGTGAACTCAATCCGCACGCGATCGGCGACCCGGACGGTGCCTGCGGGGCCGCCCCGATAGGGCCTAATCCCGAAGTCGGTCTGTTTCACCGAGAAGCTCCCGAGAGCCCGGAGCGTGTCCCCTGCGAAGGCGACGCGGACCTGAACGCCGACGTCGCGCGTCGCTCCCGCGAGCGTGAGCCGGCCCTCGATCGCGAACCCGGAATCCGCAGGCTGAGCGGACGTACTAACGAACGTGATGAGGGGGTACTGCTCCAGCCGGAGCACGTCCGTGCGCATCGCCTGGGTGACCTTCCGAATCTCCGCCGTGTCCGGCGGCGTGAGCACCTCGAGGCTCTCCACGGGGATGACGATCTCGACGCGCGCGTCCGCCGGTCTCGCGGGATAGAGGACGATCCGGCCGGAAGCGGTCCGCGCGCGCACGAGATGATCGTGACCGGCGAAGCCCAAGACTCCCGCCTTCGCCGTCTTCACCTCGAACTGACTCGCCGGCGAGAGCCGGTAGACGACCGAGTCGGCTGCTCGCTCCTGCGCTCCGAGGGCCGTGGCGACCCCCACCCCAACGACGCCGACGATCCACCGGACGCCGCTCATGGGGCAGCCCTTCCGAGGTAGCGTTTCAGCCCTTCCTCAAAGCCGAGGGGTCGAATCCCGAAGACCGTGGGGAGCGCGTTGACGGAGGTCGTGCTCCCCTCGATCAGCATCTCGAGCTGGTCGCGCGTGAGGGGGGCAAGGGGCCCCGCCAGGCCGAGCGCCGTGGCCGCAAGGCGCGCGAGCCCGAGCGGCACGGAAACCAGAGGACGCGGGTGGCCCACGGCCCGACCCACGGCCCGCACGAGCTCCGCGTAGCTCAGGACCTCCGGCCCTCCGAGCTCGAGCACGCCGCTCACGTCTGCGCGCTCGGCCGCGAGCGCGAACGCCAGCGCGACATCCTCGATCCACACAGGCTGCGTGAGGAACCGGCCATCGCCGAACAGCGGCACCACAGGGGACCAGCGGTGCAGGAGCGCGAGCGTTCGGATCGGTGCGCTCTCGGGGCCGTTGATGATGGAGGGCCGGAAGACGACGTGCGCGAGGCGCGAGGCGCGGACCAGCTCCTCGGCGCGCCACTTCGTCCGGTGATACGAGGTCGCACCGGGCTCGTAGCGAGCCCCGAGCGCGCTCATGTGCACGAATTTTCCCACCTTTGCCTCGCGCGCTGCTGCGAGCAGGCGCACCGTCCCGCCCACGTGCACCGCCTCGAACGTGGCCGCGCCGCGCTCGACGATGATGCCGACCAGATGCACCACCGCGTCTGCCCCCCGCACCAGGGCCGCGAGCGCGGTCGCGTTCGCGAGATCGCCGGCAACGAGCTCGACGGGGAGGTTGCCGAGCACTCGCCCGCGTTCGGGGCGCCGCACCAGTGCTCGCACCCCGTGGCCGCGGCGTATGAGCAGGGTCGAGAGATGACGTCCGACGAATCCCGTGGCTCCGGTGACGGCGATCAGCACGGGGAGGTGACGCTCACTCCGTCGTCGTGCCGCCGCCTTCGTCCAGGAAGACCAGGGTCCCGCGCCGGGCGACAACCGTGGACAGCGCCTCGAGCACCACCGGGTCGAGCACGGTGCCCGCCATGTCGGTCATGCGCTCGATGGCCTGTTCGGGGGTCATCTTCTCTTGGTAGGCACGTGACGTCGTCAGGGCGTCGTACACCTCGGCAGCGCCGATGATACGGGCGGCGAGGGGGATCGCCTCGCCCCGCAGTCCCTCCGGATACCCGGTGCCGTCGAACCGTTCGTGGTGATGCCGGACGGCCGGAATGGTCTCGCCAAGGTGCGTGAGCGGGGCGAGGATCTGCGAGCCAATGACGACGTGCTGCTTCACGTGCTCGTACTCGTCGGGAGTGAGCGCCCCCTGCTTGTTCAGCACGGACTCGCGCGTGCCGATCTTGCCAATGTCGTGGAGCCGGCCAGAGACGCGCACGAGATCCACCTCCTCCTCCGGCCTCCCCATTTGGTGCGCGACCGTGGCCGAGAGATCAGCGACGCGGGCCGAGTGGCCCCGCATGTAGGGGTCCTTCGCTTCGAGGGCGTTGACGAGGGCCTCGAGGGTCGCGACGGAGAGCCGCTCGAGCTTCTGCCGCTCGCGGCTGAGCTCGGCGGTGCGGGTGGTGACCTCCTCCTTGAGCCACTGATTCAGCTGGCGGTTCTCGAGCAGCATCTCGCGGCGCTTCAAGGCGCGCTGCACCGCCCGGCCCAGGTCGGCGAGCTCGATCGGCTTCGTGAGATAGTCCATAGCGCCGCGCTGCATGCAGAGGGCGGCGCTGGTCGCGTCGTTCACCGCCGTCAGCATGAGGATCGCGAGCTCGGGCTCGACCTCGAGGGCCTGGGGCACCAAGTCCACGCCGCTCGTGCCCGGCATCCGAATGTCGCAGAGCATCAGCGCGATGCGGTGACGCCGGAGCTGCTGTAGCGCTTCGTCCCCCGAGCCCGCCGTGTACGCCTCGAACTGTTGCTGCACGAGATACTTCTTGAGGGCGTTTCGGATGGGCTCTTCGTCGTCCACCACCAGTACCTGGACGGGCCCTCCCGCCATTTCGGCCACGCTGAGACTCCTTCGGTAGCTGCTCCGGATAATGGCGACCGGCGGAACGCCTGGATAGCCCCGGCCGCGCCGGGGCGGCCTTCAGCCTGCTGCCACGAAGCTCACGTCGACGGTCGCGGGGACGAGCCCCGCGCGATGCGCACGGGACAGAGGCTCCGACACCGCCCGTCGGCCGGTCGCCCCGTAGTCCACGGTATACGCGTTCACGTACATCCCCACGAAGCGATCGATGCGGGACCGGTCCAGGCCGCGGCCGTACGCGGTCGCGTGCGCCAGCGCTTCGGCCCGATGCGCCAGCCCGTACTCGATGCTCGCCTTCAAGTCGCCCGCCACGGCCCGCATCAGTGCCTCGCCCAGGTCCCGCCGCACGACGTTGCCGCCGAGCGGGAGAGGCAGGCCCGTCTCTTCGTGCCACCAGGCGCCGAGGTCGAGCCACAGCTCGAGCCCGCGGTCCGCGTAGGTCAGCTGCCCCTCGTGAATCAGCAGCCCCGCCTCCGCCCGACCGGCGGTGACGTACTCCTCGATCTCATCGAAGGGCACGACGACGTGGCGGACGGCCGGCTGAAACAGCTTCAGGGCGAGGAACGCGGTCGTCAGCTCACCGGGGACGGCGACGCGCAGGTCGGGACGCCCGAGCGCGGCGCGGGGATCGGCGGGGCGCGGGACCCGCGCGACGACCCGCGGGCCGTAGCGGTCCCCGAAGCTCGCGCCGTGGGCGAGCAAGGCGTAGCGCCCGGCGAGATGCGCGTACGCGTGCAGGGATACGGCCGTCACTTCGAGCTCGCCTGCAAGCGCCCGCCGGTTCAACGACTCGATGTCGCCGAGCTCGTGCACGTAGCGCCGGCCGTTGGTGTCGATCTTGCCGGCTGCGAGCGCCCAAAACATGAACGCGTCGTCTGCGTCCGGACTGTGAGCGAGGCGGATCGTCCGCGGGCGCTCAGCCGGCACGCGGCGCCCGGCCTGCGGCCACCTGCGTGGCTTGCGTGTGAAACGCGTCGAGGTTCTGCGCGTGCTCGGAATACTCGGGTCGCTGGCGTGCCCGCTCGGCGCGCTCGTTCTTGAGGAAGTCCCGGTAGGCACGCAACGCCCCGGGAGCGTCATGCGTGAGCTCCAAGGCGCGGGCCCGGAGCATGGAGCCAAAGAGATGCGTGGGCACGGTGCGGCGGATCGTATCCGCTTGCGCGAGCGCCGCGACCGCGTTGCCCGCCGTGAGCGCCAGGACGCCCATGTGGTAGCGGGCGTCTACATCGAGCGCCGGGAGCATGGCGTACGCCTGGAGCGCCATCGGCAGGAAGAACTCGGCGCTATCAGCCTTGCCCTGCGCGTGCAACAGCATCACCCGGTTGTACAGGCGCGTGGCCCGCTCTTCAGGGGACATCTGGGAGATATCCGGTGGGGCACGGGTCCCTGCCTCCGCGCGATCGGATCCTCGGGCGACATCCGCGCTCCCCCCCGACTCGGCGGCTCCCCCGCCACCCCCACCCGCACCCGCACTCTCTCCACCGCGGGTTCGCAGCACCAGGACCGTCACGAGCACGCCGAGCGCCGCCCCCGCCACCCCCCACGGCAGCCCCGCCCGCCAGCCCGCCGCTGCGGGAGCAGCGCCTACTTGAGCGCCGCACTTGTGGCAATACTTCGCCGTGGCGGCGAGCTGGGCCCCACACGCGTGACACGTCATGGCAGCGGGAATTTAACTGGCACGATTGCTCCCGGGAGCGTACTCTATCCGCGTGAGTCGCCCCTTGGCCACCACTCGTCGTGTCCGCGGGCGGAGAACCCTCCCGTGAGCGCCCCCTTCCCTGGACGCGAGCGGGCGAAACACATGGGGGAGTTGAAGCGCGGGGACGAGCGCTGGGATGTCTTCATGGAGCTCGAGCCCGACCCCGACATCGGCGGGGGCGCCGTGCGGGGGCGTTTGCACTTCGCGAGCGGGGAGCGGCATCGCACGACGAGCTGGATCTTCCTCGAGTGGTCCGAGCGTGAGGTGCAGGATCGGTTCGGCGAATTTTCGGCCGTCGAGTTATGGCACTTCGTCGAGGCGCTCGGGACTGACGGACCGTGTTGAAAACCGTGCAAGTTCTGCACAGCACGTCGCACGCGAGAGGCGACTGAGCACGCCTACGCTAGGTGCGCTTCGCTCCTGGTGCACTCGCGACACGTGCAGGTTGACACCGTAAAAGGGCGTCGGTACCTTCCCGCATGCCTGCCCCAACCGAGCAACCCAACCATCACGGTGGGCGTCGTTGACCGGCGAGCGACCCCGACTCGAGGTCCGTGTCTGGGTCGCGGCCGCCTGTGGCATCACCCTGACGGTTGGGCGGTAACCCCTGAGACTTCTCTAGGAGCCATACCATGACTGCGACCTTGGAGCCCACGGCCGCCGCGGCGGCGAAGCCGGCGGCTGCCGCCACCCCCCTCGACGTCATTCGCAAGGCGCGAGACGCCGGCGTCCAGGTCGTGGATCTGCGCTTCACCGACCTTCCCGGTACCTGGCAGCACTTCTCGACCCCCCTCAAGGAGCTGACCGAGGAGCTGTTCAAGGAGGGGATCGGGTTCGACGGATCGTCGATCCGTGGGTTCCAGGCGATCAACGAGAGCGACATGCTGCTGTTCCCCGACCCGGCGAGCGCGTTCGTCGATCCCTGTCTTGAAGTGCCGACGCTGTCGCTCACCTGCGACGTGGCGGACCCCGTGACGGGCGAGCGCTATTCGCGCGACCCGCGCTACGTCGCCTACAAGGCCGAGCAGTTTCTCGTGAAATCGGGCGTGGCCACGACCGCCTACTACGGGCCCGAGGCGGAGTTCTACATCTTCAACTCGGCGCGCTTCGATCAGAATGCCCACGAAGGCTACTACCACATCGACTCCGAGGAAGGGATCTGGAACTCCGGGGCCAACGGCGGCACCCCGAACCAAGGGCATCGCCCGCGGCACAAGGAGGGGTACTTCCCCGTGCCGCCCGTCGACCGGCTCCAGGATCTGCGGTCGAAGATCATGCTGGCCATGATCGCGGCCGGGATCGACGTCGAGGTCCACCATCACGAGGTGGGCACGGCCGGCCAGACCGAGATCGACATGCGGTTCAACACGCTCACCCGCATGGCCGATCAGTTGATGATGTACAAGTACATCGTGAAGAACGTATGTCACCAGCACGGGTACACGGCGACCTTCATGCCGAAGCCCTTGTTCGGCGACAACGGCTCCGGGATGCACGTCCACATGAGCCTCTGGAAGGACGGGAAGAACCTGTTCTTCGACGCGAACGGCTATGCGCTCCTCTCGGACAGCGCGCGCTGGTACATCGGGGGGCTCATCAAGCACGCGCCCGCTGTGCTCGCCTTCGCCGCCCCGACCACCAATAGCTACCGCCGCCTTGTGCCAGGCTACGAAGCGCCGATCAACCTGATCTATTCCCAGCGCAACCGCTCGGCGATCTGCCGCATCCCCGTGTATTCCAAGTCGCCCAAGGCGAAGCGGATCGAGTTCCGCGCGCCCGACCCGTCGGCGAACCCCTACCTCACGTTCGCGGCCCTGTTGATGGCGGGCCTGGACGGGATCAAGCAGAAGATCGAGCCGCCGAAGCCGATGGACGTGGACCTGT
>DATLKW010000176.1:0-8471 GCA_035538175.1 Gemmatimonadales bacterium
ATTCCCGCGGCTCACCCTGCCGTTCACGCGGGGCCAGAGTCTGGGCTGACCCCGGTGTGGGGCGCGCCCGGACATGGTGACCCTTGACCCATAGACGCGCAAGATCGTCGTCAGGATCCCCTCGGCCCTCCCCTTTTGCCAAAGCCGGACGTGAGCCCCGCCGGACTCCTCTGTCCACCGGTGGCGCTAAGAGCCGCTGGGACTCGGCCCGGGGAATAAGAACGCCGCTGCGCCGGTCTTAGTCCCCGAGAGACGCAGTAATCACCTCTTTTCGCAGGGAGGATGTCATGGAACACATGTCCCACGTAGCTTCGCGACGGTGGATCGCGTCGTACGGGTTGCTCGTTGGCCTCGCGGGGGCCGCGCGCGGACCCCGGCCCGACGCCCCCACCCAGATCGCCGTCCGGCTCTCGGAGTGGAAGGTAGAGCTGTCGCAGCAGACGATCCGGGCGGGCACCGTCCGGTTCGCCGTCACGAATACCGGCAGCATCCCGCACGGCTTCGAGGTCGAAGGGGCGGGGATTGAGCGGGAGATCGAGACGATCGCGCCGGGAGGGAGCGACACCCTCACCCTGACCCTCAAGTCGGGCACGTACGAGGTGTACTGCCCCGTGGGCGGGGACTCGCACAAGAAGCTCGGCATGGAGACGCACCTCAAGGTCGGCGCCGAGCGGCAAGCGGCCCCCTCCGGGTACTCGAGCGCCGACGGGGTGGGGGTCGGGGTCGAGCCGACCGCCACGGTACCAGCGATCCGCGTGGTCAGCGGCGGGCCCGTCATCCAGATCCTCCCGGGGCCCTTCCCGTTTCCCGACAGCGCCGCCCCGATCCTCCAGGCGTTCGGCGACGAGCGCGAGGGCCTCGAGTCCCAGGTCAAGAACGGGCCGTACTCGAACAACGTGACCCCGATCTCGGGCACGTTCACGTTCACGGCGTGGGACAAGGGCGCCACGCGGGACTCGGTCGACGGGGTCGCGGAGTTCGCGACCCAAGACGGAGCTCGCTGGCGGCTCGTGTTGGACCGCGTGCAGACCAAAGATGTGCCACACCACCCGCGGTTCGGGGGCGTGATCCTCGGGCTCTACTACCACGGGAAGACGCAGGTGCACACGCCTCTCGTCCCCACCATCAACAGCGCCGTGGCCGTGTGGGCCGTCGGCCATCTCTACCGGAACGACGCGCTCGTCACCGACAACGCGATGGTGCACGTCATGCTCCTCTCGCGCACGCGGCGGGACGGAGATTTCGCGCTCGCGTGCTGGGACTGCTCGAAGAACAAAATCGAGGAGCTGCAGCTGCAGATCCTCCCCGGACCCGGCGAACCGAAGTTCGATGCACCGGGGGGCTTTCTGTTCGTCAACTGGGAGAACTCGACCTCGCGCAAGGGCGCGAGCTGAGAGGTGAGCGGCGGCGACCCCGTGCGCGCCAGGCGGACGGGGTTCCCCTTCGGGGGCGGGGGCATTTGACACCGCGGGCATTCGAGACCAGGGTTACGGCTGAGACCTACGACGCTCGGAGGCACTCGTGATCCGTTCCAGCCTTGCCGCCTTGGTGCTGATCGGGCTCGCTGCTGCGTGCCGCGAACTCCCCGAGACGGCCACGTCGCCCAGGCGACCCCTCGCGGCAACGACGCAGTCCCAGACGAGCACGCACAACCCCACCTGGTGGGCCAAGTATGAGCAGCTCGCGGCGAACGGGCCGGGGAGCGGCGGCGAGGCCACGGGCTCCACGGTCGTCGGCGCCAATGTCGACGTGTCGAACGAGTGCGGTCCGCAAAGCGAGACTTACGTCACCCTCGACCCCAACGGTCCTCGAACCCTCACCGCCGGCGCGAACGAGATCTTCCGCCTGCCGATGCGCGGCTACTTCTCATCCGATGGGGGAGCGAGCTGGGGTGGGGTCGACTTGCCCCTGCCGCCGCCCTTGGCCGGCACGAACGACACGCGGTTCGGCTCCGATCCGTCGCTCGCCTTCGATACCCAGGGGAACGTGTTCTACTCGTTCATCGTCGTCTTCTTCAGCGCCGGGGCGGGTCACAGCATCAACGGCACCGAGATGGCCGTCGCCCGCTCGACCGACGGCGGTCACACCTGGCCAGCCCTGACGCAGTTCTCCTTCGAGGGCGGCGAGAATCACTTCAACGACAAGCCGATGATCGCCGCGGACCAGAGCCGGGCGAGCCCCTTGCGCGATCACGTCTACGCCGCGTGGGACGCGGCCTCGGGCGGGTCCATCGGTGGGGGCATCCGCGTGGCGCACTCCGCGGATCATGGCGCGAGCTTCGCCGTCACCCGAGCCGACAACCCCGGCGGACCGGGACGCTCCATCGGCGCGGTGCCGTTTCTCGCCCCGACCGGCACCGTCTACGTGGCCTGGAACGACTTCGACGCGAACGTCATCGCGTTCAACCGCTCATTCGACGGCGCCGCGACCTGGGACGGCCAACGGACGATCGCGCCCAAACAGATCGCGTTCGACATCGGCATCCCCGCGGAGTCGTTCCGGCGGGCACTCGTGTATCCCGCCTGCGACACCGATCGCTCAGACGAGGCCCACCACGGCCGCCTGTACTGCTCGTGGATGGATCTCAACGCCGCGGGGCACACGAGCATTCTGCTCGCGTTCTCCGATGACGGCGGAGCCACCTGGTCGTCCCCTGCCCCGGTCGGCCACCAGGGCTCGGGCACAGATCGGTTCAATCACTGGCTCTCGGTCGACCCGGTCACCGGCAACGTTACCGTCTCCTACTACGATGCCACGGGCTTCACGACCAACGTGCTGTTCTCCCGTTCCACGGACGGCGCCGCGACCTGGCAATCCGACGTCCCGATCACGACCGCGACCTCGAACGAACACGACTGCAACGGGCTGTTCCCGTGCCCGGGGATCGACTACGGCAACCAGTACGGCGACTACGAAGGGCTGGTCGCGTTCGGGGGCGTGGCCCATCCGATCTGGACGGACAGCCGGCGCAACTTGGTTCCGTCGTCGGGCTGCACCGGGAATCTGACGATGGAGGAGGTGTTCACGGCCACCGCGAGCTATTAGAGCCGACGGGCCCACGCCCGGACGGCGTCACCCATCAGGAGGCCCGTGGCGATCCAGTCGTGCCCTAAGTGCGACGGGACGATGCAGGAAGGGTTCGTCCTCGACCTGACGCAGAATGCGTACCGCCGCGCCGAGTGGGTCGAGGGTGCGCCCGAGAAGTCCTTCTGGTTCGGCCTCAAGATACGGGGAAGAGCGCGGCGTCCGATCACCGCCTGGCGCTGCGTGCTCTGCGGCTACATCGAATCGTACGCGAAAGGTCCCTAACGCGGACCGCGCGACCCTGGGGTTGCGATGACCCCGGCGCGCGGCCATGCTCCCCGTCGCGCCCACCATCCTCGGAGGCACCGTGTCCGCCGCCGTCGCCCCCGGCGACCTCGAGAGTCGTTCGGAGATTCTCAAGGTCGCCACCGCGAGCCTCATCGGTACCTCCATCGAGTGGTACGATTTCTTCCTCTACAACACCGCCGCCGCGCTCGTCTTCAACAAGCTCTTCTTTCCGACCTTCGCCCCCCTCGCCGGCACCATCGCGGCGTTCACCACGTATGCCGTGGGCTTCATGGCGCGCCCCATCGGCGGCCTCGTGTTCGGCCATTACGGCGACCGGCACGGCCGCAAGACAATGCTGTATCTGACGCTGGCGATGATGGGGGCCGCGACCACGGCGATTGGGTTGCTCCCCACCTACGCCGCGATCGGGATCTGGGCACCGATCCTGCTCGTGGGACTGCGGGTGGTTCAAGGGCTCGGGATCGGGGGAGAATGGGGCGGGGCCGTGCTTATGGCAGTCGAGCACGCGCCGGCCCATCGGCGCGGCTTCTACGGCAGTTGGCCGCAGATGGGAGTGGCGATCGGCCTGTTGCTCTCGACCCTAGCGTTCCGCTACGTCTCCGGGTTGCCAGGGGCGACGTTCCTCGGTTGGGCGTGGCGCGTCCCGTTCCTCTTGAGCTTCATCCTCCTCGCCGTCGGGCTGTGGATCCGTCACCGGGTGGCCGAGTCACCGGTGTTCGACAGGCTCAAGCGGCTCGGGGCGGAGGCGCGCACACCGGTGGTAGACGTGTTCAGCCATTATGCGAGACCGCTCCTGCTCGCCACGGGGGCTCGGCTCGCCGAGAACGGGCTGTTCTACATCTTCACGACCTTCTCGCTGACCTACGTCGCGACCCAGCTCAAGCTCAACCGGGACATCGCCCTGAACGGCCTACTCATGGCCTCGATCGTCAGTCTCGTCACGGTGCCCACGTGGGGAGCGACCTCGGATCGCGTCGGCCGCCGCCCCGTCTACCTCGCCGGCGCCGTGGTGTGCGGCATCCTCGCATTTCCGTTCTTCTGGCTGCTCGACACGGGGCGCCCGACCTTAATCGCGCTCGCCCTCGTGCTCGCGATTTCGCTGGGACACGACGCCATGTACGCCCCGCAATCGACCTTCTTCGCCGAGCTGTTCGACACGCGGGTGCGCTACAGCGGGGCGTCGCTCGGCTCGCAACTCGGTGCCGCCGTATCGGGTGGGCTGTCGCCGCTCATCGCGACGGCGCTGCTCGCCCGCGCGGGCGGGAAATCGTGGCCGGTGTCGATCTACATGCTGACGCTCGTCGTGATCACGATCGTCTCAGTCTCGCTGGCGCGCGAAACACACAGGCGCGCCATCGACGACTAGCAAGCACGACGCGGCGATGCTCGTCGCCCGCGCCGCTCGCTACGCCGACCGGACCGCGATCGACGCAGTCGAAGGCACATTCACCTATCGCGAGCTCCTCTCAGCCTCGGCCCGGGTCGCCGCGTGCCTCCTCGGCTCAACGGACGATCTCCGCGAGGCGCGGGTCGCGTTCCTCACGTCGCCGGGCTTCGGCTATGTCGCCACGCAGTGGGGCGTGTGGCGCGCGGGCGGTGTCGCCGTTCCGCTCGCGACTTCTCACCCACCGCCCGAACTCGACTACGTGATCCGCGACTCCGACGCCGCCGTGGTCGTGGCCGATGCCGCGCTCGCCCCCCGATTGGAGGCGGTGCCCGCAGCCGCGTCGTTGCGTCGCCTCGGCGTTGCGGAAGCGCTCGCCACCCGAGAGCCGGACACGCTCCCCGAGGTCGCGGATGCGCGGGCGGCGATGATCCTCTACACGAGCGGCACGACGGGGAAACCGAAGGGCGTGGTGACGACTCACGCCAACCTCGATGCCCAGATGCGATCGCTCGTGACGGCGTGGGAGTGGACCGCCAACGATCGCATTCTCCTCGTGCTGCCCCTGCACCACGTGCACGGAATCGTCAACGTGCTCGGGTGCGCGTTGTGGAGCGGGGCGCGCTGCGAGCTGGCGCCCCGGTTCGACGCGGGCACGACCTGGGAGCGGTTTGCGCAGGGCGACCTGACGCTGTTCATGGCTGTGCCGACCATCTACCACAAGCTGATCGAGGCATGGGACGCCGCGCTGCCGGCGCGCCGGCGCGCCTGGTCGGCGGGATGCGCCCGGATGCGCCTTATGGTGTCGGGCTCCGCGGCCTTACCGGTGCGGACCCTCGAGCGGTGGCGGGAGATCAGCGGTCACACCCTGCTTGAGCGCTACGGCATGACCGAGTTCGGCATGGCGCTCTCCAATCCGCTGCGCGGGGAGCGCCGCCCGGGGTTCGTGGGCACCCCCTTGCCTGGCGTGGAGGTCCGGCTCGTGGACGAGATTGGTACGCCGGTGGGTCCGGGCACCGCCGGCGAGCTCGAGGTGCGGGGGGCAACGGTGTTCCGAGAATACTGGCGGCGGCCCGAGGCGACGACCGCCGCGTTCCGCAACGGGTGGTTCCGGACCGGGGACGTCGCCGCGTGCGAGCGGGGTTCCTATCGCATCCTCGGCCGCGCGAGCGTGGACATCATCAAGACGGGCGGCTACAAGGTCTCGGCGCTCGAGATCGAGGAAGTCCTCCGCACGCACCCGGCCGTGGCCGACTGTGCCGTGGTGGGGGTCGAGGACGCAGAATGGGGCGAGCGCGTGTGCGCGGCGGTGGAGCTCGCGGCGGGACAGACCCTCACGTTGGCCGACCTGCGGCTGTGGGCGAAAGAGCGCCTCGCTTCCTACAAGGTGCCGCAGGCGCTCTCAGCGGTGCAGGCGCTCCCCCGCAACGCTCTGGGCAAGGTGACGAAGCCGGAGCTCGCGAAGCTATTCCAGACGCCCCGCTGAGTGACGGGCCACGTTGCTGCCCGCTCGTCGGCCCGTCCGCCGAGATCGCAAGGGATCGAAAACGATGATAGGGAGCACGAGACTCACACAACACACACAACGCGCAAGCACCTTCCACGCACAAGGAGGTCGGTTCATCTGGCGTTCGCCTCGGCATCGGGTACCGGACAGGTCAATCCCCCTTCAAACCGATGGCGCTCGGCATGGACGGCCCGCGTTTGTCGCAGCACGCCAGGTAGCTGAATTGGCTCGCAAGGAAACGCACGATGGAGGGGTGTTCTCAGGGGTTTAGGGAGGCGAGGACTTCGTCTTGAACGGACTCGCCCGCCTTGCGTCATGCCACGATCACCTGACCGCGGCACAACGGCAGCTGCGTGACATTGGCCCGGACCGGGGAGAAGGCCTCGTCAACGCCCGCCGACCTCGCAGCTTCTCAGGCCTTGGAAAGTTCCTTGAGGAACGCACCGAAACTCGATGCAAGGGGACGAGCCACCTCCAAGGCCATTCCGACGAATGGAACGGATGCAATTGGCATTGCTTTGGACCGCGTGTCGAACGCGAAGGCTTCGCCCCCGCCGTCAGAACCAAACAGAAACAAACCTGGCGCATAATCCGCGACGTGGTATGCCCTGTTCATCTCAATCAACTGCTCAACTGGCCAGAGGATCACGTAGGCGTTTCCAATAAACCCCTCGCCGCCATTGCTGTGCTGCAGGAAGAAGATGTAATCCTCAGGCAAGCGAAAGCCTGACTCTCCTTCAAGGTGCTGAATGGATGATTGGGTCGCCGGCGAGTTGCCGTTGAACCTCGCGAGATGCTTCCTGTCCGATAACATCATCGTTCACAGCTTAGACAACTTTTCGATGTCTCCCATCAGTTGGCCCCCACAACGGCAGTCGTTGCTGTCCTTCCTGGAAGATAGGTAACACAGTATTCCGGACACATGGGTGACACTTTTGGCCCCCTTCACAGGAGGGGGGCATGCCTTGGAAGGAGTGTCACGTCATGGACGAGCGGCTGCGGTTTGTCGCCCGCCTACTCGAAGGCGAGAAGATGGCGCCCCTGTGCGCCGCCTTCGGCATTTCGCGTAAGACCGGCTACAAGATCTTCGAGCGCTACAAAGACTGCGGGCTCGGGGCGTTTACCGATCGCAGTCGGCGGCCGTATCGCCAGGCGAATCGTCTGCCGGCGCCGCTCGAGGCCACGATCGTCCGGTTGAAGCGGGAGTACCCGGGGTGGGGCGCGCCGAAGATCCGCGAGAAGCTCCGGCAGCAGGCTGGGGGGGTGCAGCTGCCGGCGATCAGCACGGTGCACGCGGTGCTCGACCGCCACGGCCTGGTCCAGCGGCGCCGCCGGCGCCGGGCGGCGGCCCGGGGGACCCCGCTCTCCCGCCCGGCGGAGCCCAATGCCCTCTGGTGTGCCGACTACAAAGGCGAGTTCCAGCTGGGTGATCGACGGTACTGCTATCCGCTCACGATCACCGACTTCGCGAGCCGCTATCTGTTGACCTGTGAGGCGCTGTCGACGACGCAGGAGCACTTCGCGTTTACGGTCTTCGAGCAGACGTTCCAGGAATTCGGGCTCCCGCACGCGATTCGCACCGACAACGGGGTGCCCTTTGCGTCGCGGCATGCCCTCTACGGCCTGAGCAAGTTGGCGGTGTGGTGGCTACGGCTCGGGATTCGGCTCGAGCGCATCCAGCCGGGCCAGCCGCACCAGAACGGCCGGCACGAGCGGATGCACCTCACGCTGAAGCGCGAGGCGACGCGACCGGCCGAGGCGAACCTCCTGCAGCAACAGGCGCGCTTCGATGCCTTCGTCGAGCGCTACAACCAAGAGCGCCCGCATCAGGCGCTGGGGATGCAGGTGCCCGCGGCCGTCTATGCGCGTTCCCCGCGCGTCTACCGCGGCCTCGAGGAGCTCACCTACCCCTACCACGACCACACGATCACCGTGACCCACTGCGGCCGCATCTGCTTTCAGCGGCGCAAGGTGAATCTCAGTCTCGTCTTTGCCGGTCAGAATGTCGGGGTCACCCAGGTGGGTGAGCACGTCTGGCTCGTCAGTTTCATGCAGTACGATCTGGGCTACTTCGACGACGAGGCGTGTCGGGTCGAACCGATCGACTATCCCTTCGGCTCGAAAGTGTTACCTATGTGCTCGGAATAAACTGTCACCCATGTGTCCGGAATGGACCTGCAGGGCTGGTGATTGGCGAGTGGATTCGAACCACCGACCTCTGGTCCTGAAACGGCCTGCCCACCTCCT
>DATLKW010000177.1:0-3720 GCA_035538175.1 Gemmatimonadales bacterium
GGTCGCTTCGCAGTAGGCGAACAGGAGCTTCGCCCCGTGCTTGATGATGCCGCCGTGCTCCTGAGCCACACCGGGGAGAAACCCGGGGACGTCCTCGAAGGTGACGAGCGGGATGTTGAACGCGTCACAAAACCGGATGAAGCGTGCCCCCTTGATCGAGGCGTCGATATCGAGTACCCCGGCGAGCACGGCGGGTTGGTTCGCGACCACCCCGACCGATCGGCCGCCGAGTCGCGCGAAGCCGACGAGCAGATTCCCGGCAAACTCGCGGTGCACCTCGAAGAAGTTCCCGTCGTCCATCACGCGCCGGAGGACGTCGTGCATGTCGTACGGCTTCGTGGGGCTGTCGGGCACGATGTCGAGCAGCTCCTCGTCGCGCCGGTCCCGCGGATCGGTAGACGCTTGCACGGGCGGATCGTCGAGATTGTTCGACGGCAGGTAGGCGACGAGCTGGCGGATCGCTGCGAGAGCGTCACGCTCGGAGTCGTGCACGAAATGCGCCACCCCGGATTTCGTGGCGTGCACGTCCGCTCCCCCGAGCCCTTCGAAGTCGACCTCTTCGTGCGTCACCGTCTTCACGACGCTCGGCCCGGTGACGAACATGTAGGAGATCCCCCGCACCATGAACACGAAGTCCGTGATCGCCGGGCTGTACACGGCGCCCCCGGCGCAGGGGCCGAGGATCGCGCTGATCTGGGGCACGACACCCGAGGCGAGGGTATTGCGGAGAAAAATCTCGGCGTAGCCGCCGAGCGAGACGACGCCCTCCTGGATGCGTGCGCCGCCCGAGTCGTTGAGCCCGATCACCGGGGCCCCGTTCTTGAGCGCCAGGTCCATCACCTTGCACACCTTCTCCGCGTGCGCCTCGGAGAGCGAACCGCCGAACACCGTGAAGTCCTGCGAGAAGACGTACACGAGCCGGCCTTCGATTCGCCCGTGCCCCGTCACGACCCCATCGCCCAAATACTTCTCGTCGGCGAGCCCGAAGTCGGTCGAGCGATGCGTGACAAAGCGGTCGAGCTCCACGAACGACCCGGGATCGAGCAGCACGTCGAGTCGCTCGCGCGCCGTCATCTTCCCCTTGTCATGCTGCGCCTTGACCCGCTCCGCGCCGCCGCCCTGCTCGGACTCGGCCCGCTTGCGCTGCAACAGATCTAGCTTCTCCCGCATGCTCATGAGCCGAGAATCTAGTGCGTTTGGGAACAGCGCGGGCGGGAATGCGGCCCGACTCATGACGCGGGCCACGCCGAGGCCGGGTCCGTTGCATCCGCGGACAACAGCCCGGGGCGCACCTCCGAGAGGCCAGTACTCCCGAGAACCCAGAAACGACGGGAGGGAGCAGGGTGCCCTGCTCCCTCCGTCACCACGTTGCCGTCGCCCCGCCGCCCGCCCTACGCCTCGGTGGGAGCTGGGGGTGCGGGGGGTGCCGCTGGCGCCGGGGGGGCTGCCTCGGTCTTCCCGGGCTCCGGGCCGCCGTCCTCTTTGGGCCAGCCGGTCGCCGCGAGCACGATCCGATGATGAATCGGATCGACCTCCAACACCTTGAGCTCGACGGCCTGGCCTTCCTTCACGGCGTCTGCCGGGTTCTGGATGTCCGCGATGCCGAGCTGCGAGATGGGCACGAACCCCTCGATGTCCTGCCCCAAATCGACCACGACGCCCTTGTCCATGAGCCGCAGGACCCGACCGCGGAGCTCGGTCCCCACGGGGTAAGTCTCCCCGATGCGCAGCCAGGGATCCTCCTGCGCCTGCTTCAGCCCGAGCGAGATCCGCTTGTTTTCGGCGTCGACGTTGAGAATCAGCACTTCGACTTCGTCGCCCTTCTTCACGACCTCGGATGGGTGCTGGACCCGCTTGGTCCACGACATGTCCGAGATGTGGATCAGGCCGTCGATCCCTGGCTCGATCTCGACGAAGGCCCCGAAGGAGGTGAGGTTGCGCACCTTGCCCTTGATCCGCATGCCGACCGGATACTTCTGCGGCAGCGCCATCCAAGGGTCCTCCTCAGTCTGCTTCATGCCGAGCGAGACCTTCTCCTCCGTCTCGTCCACCTTCAGCACGACGGCCTCGATCGTCTCGCCGATCGACACGATCTTCGACGGATGGCGCACGTTCCGCGTCCAGCTCATCTCGGAGATGTGCACGAGGCCCTCGATCCCCGGCTCGAGTTCGACGAAGGCGCCGTAGTTCGTGATCGAGACCACCTTGCCTTGCACGCGCGTGCCCACGGGGTACTTCGCCGCCACATTTTTCCAGGGGTAGGGCTGCAGCTGCTTCAGGCCAAGGCTGATCCGCTCCCGCTCCCAGTCGATGTCGAGGACCTTGACCTCGACCTCCTGGCCGATGTGCAACATCTCGGATGGATGCGACACGCGTCCGTAGCTCATGTCGGTGATGTGCAGGAGTCCGTCCACGCCGCCGAGATCGATGAAAGCGCCGAAGTCGGTGATGTTTTTGACGACGCCCTTGCGCACCTGGCCGACCTCGAGCTCCTTCATCAAGACGTCGCGCTTGGTCTTGCGCTCGGCCTCGAGGAGCACACGGCGACTGACGACGATGTTGCGGCGCCGCTTATTGAGCTTGATGATCTTGAACTCGAAGCTCTGCCCGAGCAGCTCGTCGATGTTCGGCACCCGCCGTAACGCGATCTGGCTGCCCGGCAGGAAGGCGTCGACGCCCATCAAGTCCACGACCACGCCCCCCTTGATCTTCTTGACGAGCGCGCCCGTCACCGGTTCGTCCTTCTCGTAGGCCTCGCGGATGCGTTCCCACACCCGCATGAAATCGGCCTTCTTCTTCGAGAGGACGACCGCCCCCTCCTGATCCTCTAGGTGCTCGAGGAAGACCTCGATCTCGTCCCCCTCCTTGAGCGCGTGGGCGTCCTTGAACTCGTCGATCGGCACCGCCCCCTCCGACTTGAACCCGACGTCCAGGATGACGGCGGTGTCGGTCACGCGCAGCACCTTCGATTTGACGATCTCGCCCTCTTCAATGTTGGAGAGGGTCCCCTCGTACAGCTCCGTCATCTTCGCGATTTCGTCCGGAGAATACTCCTCGTGGAGGTCGGACCGGACGCGCAGCTGAGGATGGGGGACGGCGGGAGTATCGGGCTTGGACTCGGGCGGGTTTTCCGTATCTACCAGCATTCAGTACACCGGTTCGGTTGTGAGTTTGGACGGACAGCGACCGCGGGACAGTCCCGGGGCCGAAAAACGCGAAGCCGGAATTCTAGCCGAGGTGACGCTCGCGCGCCAGCGCCACGACCCGGTCCGCCTGCTCGTCGGGCGAGAGAGCGGTGGTGTCCACGAGGACCGCATCCGCTGCGGCCCGCAGCGGCGCCACGGGGCGTGTCGAATCGGCGCGATCGCGGGCCGCCAGCGCCTCGGCCTCGTGCGCGAGTTCGGCCGCGTCGATGCGGCCTCCCCGCTCGGCCAGGCGCCGCCGCGCCCGCTCGGCGGGACTCGCCGTGAGAAACACCTTCACCGGAGCGTCGGGAAACACGACGGTCCCGATGTCGCGGCCGTCCACCACCGCGCCGCGGGTCACCGCCTCCACCGCTTCGCGCTGCCGCGTGTTCACCCAATGGCGCACCTCGCGGATCGCGGCGAGCTGGGACACATGACGCGTTACGCGCTCGGAGCGGATCGCCCCCTCGACGTCCACCCCCGCCACCTCGGGCCGGAACACGTCGGCCGCGAGCACCAGCCGCACCGGGAGCGC
>DATLKW010000178.1:0-4856 GCA_035538175.1 Gemmatimonadales bacterium
TCGACCCTTGTTGAGCCCAATTTGCCGAGCGCCACGTCCGCCTGGCGAACGTTGCCTCGAGTCTGGAGTCCGCTCCACCGCTCATCCGACGGCCGGCAGCAAGCGACCAACACCATGAAGAACGGCACCAGGTTGCGCCACGCCTCGGTCGTCCACTGCCAGGGCATCATAGCTGCACACGCGCGCCCCGCATCGCTCCCGATCGACACCGAGTCCTTCCCCACGTCAGTCGACCTCGCTTTTACTCGCTCCGACCGACCGGATCCAGTGCGTGAGGCGCGCAAGATCACTCGCCTCCAACCGACTGTGGGTTGGGAGCGTGCACAGGCGGGTGGCGAGCAGGCGGCTCCCCAGGAAGGTCCGGTCGCGGTTCAGGCAGCGCGATCCGAACCCTTCAAGGTCGCACAGCGCCTTCGGGTACCCGGGCGCCACACCCAAGCGTCTCGCGCCCGCCTCGGTGGCCGAGCGGCGAGCGGCGGGTGACGGAAGTACGGGAAGGCGCAAGTAGCCGGGCCGGGCCTGCGGCGGCACTCGGATCGTGGTGAATCCCGGTTGCCGCCGCACTTCCGCGAGCAGCCGCTCGGCGTTGCGTCGCCGGGCTTCGACCTCGCGCGTGGCGGCGCCCCAGGTGGCGGCGATCACCGAGCACGACGCCGCACTGGGGGCGCGCAACGGGCGCGGCGCGCGATAGATGGTCTGGCCGAGCCCGAGGAACGGGGAGGTCGCCGGCAGTGCGTACAGATTGGGACGCACGAGGATCAGTTGCGCGGCGACCGACACCAGGTCCCGCCACCCGCGGCGCGGGGCCTCGAGCAGTGCGCGTGCGCGTTCGAGCTGCCGCACAGCCGCGTCGTCGTACGCCAGCAGCGCGCCGCCGCCCCCCCCGGTCAACCCTTTCCCGCGTCCGAAGCTCAGGATGGCGAGACTCGCGTGCGCGCCGAGCGGGCGGTCCGTCAGGGTGGCGCCCGCGGCTTGAGCCGCGTCCTCGATCACCAGTGCGCCCGTTTCGGCCGCCAGGCGATTCACGGCCGCCACGTCTACGGGACATCCATAGAGGTGCGCCACGACGACGGCGCGCGCACCGCGGTGCAGCGCCGCTCCCAGGCTGGCGAGATCCGGCCCCAACGTCGAGGGGTCCGTATCATAGAGCAGCACGGGCACGCCGGCACCATCGGCCGCGGTGGCCAGGTCGTAGCAACCAAAGGCGGGCAGCGCGACCGCCGCCCCTCCCGGCGACTCCCCGAGCACGCCGAGCAGCGCGAGGGTCAACGCCGCGGTGCCACTGTCGGTGAGGAGCACCGCCTGCGGTGCGTAGCGCTCGCGCACGAGCGCGACGACCGGCGCTGCGGCGCGCTCGGGATGGCCGTCATTCAACGCGGCACCCACGCCGCGGAGTAGGGCAGTGGCTGAGAGGGGGGAATAGACCGGGAACTGGTGTCGCCACCAGGGCGCGGACCGTTCCGGCGTCGTCACGGCAGGAACCGAACGAGCCGGGGACCGAGCAGATTCGCGATTGGAAGGGGCAGCCGCCGCCACACGCGTGGCGCCCACGAGAATGCCGCGTCGTGCGGCGAGGGGGTGGCCGCGCGCCCGCGGGAAGCATACTGGCACCAGAGCAACGGCAGGTCGCGGCCGCCCCACTGCTGCTTGAAGCGATGGGTGCCCCCACCCGGGGTACAGCGGCCGAAGTTGAACACGCGCACGCCGCGCCCGATCATCTCCTCCAGAAACGACCAATAGAGCAGCATGTTCGCGGCGAGGCGACTCTCCGCGCGCAATGCGCACGCCCAAGTCATCTCGAACTCCTTCTCCCACACGAAGCCACAGCCCGCGGCGAGCGGCTGGCCGCGGCAGTATGCCACGCCGAACGTGACGTGCCGTGGGAAGTGCATCGCGATCCGCTCGAACCAGGCGCGCGGCAGGACTGGCGTTCCCAGGTCGCGCATGCCGCGGGCGAACACCTCGTAGAACGCCTCCCGCTGTGCCGCGCCGAACTTCACCTCGAGCCCTGCCTTGATCGGTCGACGGATCTGGCTCCGCAACTTCGGTGGGAACGCGTCCCACAACGCCTGCGACGATCGCGGAAGGTCGAGCAGGACCGTGATCTTCCGCGCGGAGACGGTCAGATCTAGGCCCGTCTCCTGCCGCGTCCGGAGCTCCAGCAGGTCAGCGTGCGAGCGGCGAGCTTCCTCGACGGCCGCCTGGGCGAGTCGCCGTCGCGCGGCTGGTGTACCGAGGGGGCCTCCATAGTTGAGAAACGGCAGCGAAACGAGATAGTGTCCGAAGATCCGACTCTTCACGCGCGCAAGCGGCAATACCCCCTGCCAGTCTCCGTTGTGGTCGGTCGCAGCCCAGTACAGACACTCCGCTCCGAGCACCTCGCTCAGAATCTCGCGCCAGGCGGCGAGGTGACAGAAGCTGCTCTCCTCGGCCCGGGCGACGAACGCGTCCCAAGCGGGAGCGGCATCGGCAAGCGGTCGGACCGCAAGCTCGCGCTCCCGCAGCGAATCTGAGAGGGCAACTGCCGAGCCGTCGAGGGCCGTGTTGGCCATCGCTCACCGATCCAGGTCGATGAGGACCAGACGCCACTCGGGAGCCGCCGCTATCGCCTCGGCCCCAAGCTCCGTGATCGGCAGCGCCATGAGCGGTATGCGATCGTGTCGCGGCACGAATCCTACCCGGCGAGCCTCGGTCGCGGCGCGAGAGTCGACCGTAACCCACGCCTCTAGCCGCGGCACGCCGGCTCGCTGGAGGCGACACGCCAGAGACAACAGAACTGAGCTGACAAGGGGCGTGGATTGGCACTCAAGGGCGCAAATGACCGCCTGGCCGCCGGGACGCTCGGGTCCCCGCACCAGCGCGTTCGCGACCGGGAGATCCCGCGCGTGCACGGTGTACCAGCAATCCGTCGGGCCTGGATACCCCGGAAGCCGAGCGCGATAGAGTCCTGCTCCGCGAACGGGACGAAGGAATCGCGCGTCACGCGCATGGGTAGGGTGATCCGGGAGCGCCGGTGGCTCACGGTCGCCCCACGCGGTGACCTCGAGGGGCGTAGCCCTCGCTCGCAGCCGCCCGATAAGCAGGTAGAGCCGAATCACCAGATCAATGCTGCGTCGCCGATCGGTTAAGGGGAGCACGAAGCGTCGGAGTTCTGCGACCGAACGAAACCCGGCCGCGTGGGTGATCGCTCGCGCGGGCTCGTTGGGGTCAGCGTACAAGAAGTCCACGGACCGGCTCGCCTTGGAATCCTGGACCGCGCGGCGCACGAGTGCGTGCGCCGGCCAGAACGCGCGATGCGACTTCGCCACCATGAGATTCGCTAGCAGAGAGCCCCGGACAACGCGACCCGCCAACAGGAATTGGTGGGGAAACAGCGCAATGTGCGAGCGCACCGTGCCCCACTCGTCTCTCCCGATCCAGCTCATGCCACCTGCCGCCACCGCATCGCGGTACGCTCGGTCGAAGAACTCGGGGAACTCCGGTCGCTCCTCCGCCAGGAACAGTTGCTTGATCTCTTCGGCATGTTCGAGAGGATTCACGCGGCTGATGGCCAGCCTGGGCATGGCACCGAGGCCTTGACGACCGTCTGCAGACCAGCTCTGCGGGGATGTATCCGCGGCCGCGGCCCATCGCTGCTGTGATGTCACGGTTGAACCACCGTACCCCGAGGAGTGGGGCCTGCCCCCGGGGCGCCGACCGCGATTGCCCTGTCCCCCGGCACTGCCGGCCGCTGGCGTACCGGGCGTCGTTCGCACGCGAACCAACGCGTTCGACTAGGGCCCTCGCTGTAGTCGCCCCTGGATCCGCAACGGCACGGGCCGCGCGGCGACGAATCTGCGGTGGGTGAGCTCACCGTGAAGAGGCGGCGGGTCGTGCCTGTCGCAGGTGCAACGGCCGTGCCGACGGCCGGATCAGTCGCGCGCGCACCCAGCCAGGCGTGATACCATTGCCCGTCGGCACAGAGCAGCAGCCCGTGGCGCCGGCGCCACAGAGCCTCCCCTTGCGACCGCTATAACGAACCCTAGCAAGAGCCGGCCGCCTCCGTGGGCGGCCGGCGATCATTCCCTTCCCACTTAGAACAATAGCACCGTAACAGTCTTGCTGGCCGAGCCGGATGCACCACCACTGTCCGTCACTGTTACGGTGACCGTGTAGGCGCCTGTCAGCAAGTACGTATGTCCGGTGCTAAACGAACCCTGGCTCGACGTGGTACCGCTCGTCGACGATCCATCGCCCCAGTCGATCCTGTACGACCAGGGGCTATCGTTGTCGACATCGCTGAACGACCAGTTCAAGCTGTAGAGGAGGCCGAGCACCACCGTTTCATTCGGCCCGGCGTTCACGACGGGCGGCGAGTTGGGCGTGCTGCAGTTCACCGTGAAGCTCGCCGTCGCCGTCCCGCCCGCGGGCACCGTCACCGTCTGCGGGTTCGCGCTCGTCACCGTGCAGTTCGCCGCTACGTTCGTGAGCGTCACGGTGTGACTCCCGGCCGCGAGGTTGCTGAACGTCACGCTCCCGCTCGCCGCGATCGACTGGGTCTGGCTTCCCCCATCGAGCGACACCGTATAGCCGCTCGGCTGGCTCGTCCCCGAGGTGCTCGTCGACACCGTCAGGTTCCCGGGCGGCGTGCTGCAGTTCACCGTAAAGCTCGCCGTCGCGGTCCCGCCCGCGGGCACCGTCACCGTCTGCGGGTTCGCACTCGTCACCGTGCAGCTGCTCGGCACCCCCGAGAGGGCGACGCTGTGGCTCGTCGCCGTGAGGCTGGTGAAGGTGACACTGCCGTTAGGCGCGATCGACTGGCTCGTCGCCGCATTCCCGTCCACGGTGACGGTGTAGTTGCCGGTTGGGATCGAGCC
>DATLKW010000179.1:0-1699 GCA_035538175.1 Gemmatimonadales bacterium
TCGATCGGGATGCGGTGCTTCACGAGTTTCTCGAATTACGCGATCAGTTCGCCGAGCGGGTGCGCCGTGCCGACGGGCTCGACCTGAAGCGAGCGGTGGTCGTGTCACCCGTGAACCGCTTCGTCCGCCTGCCGCTCGGCGCGTATTTCGCCTTCCTCTTAGCTCACGATCGGCGTCATCTCTGGCAAGCGCGGCAGGTGTTGGCGAAGCTGCAGAAGCTCGACGCCGCCGGGTAGGACCACGTTGGGCGTGAGTGGACTCACGGGGTCGCCGCTTCCTCACGGCAGGCGGTCCCGTTCCCGTATCGCGGGTTGGCGTCGGCGCCATGAAGCGCCGCAGCGATCACTTCGATAGCCGCCGTTTCTCAATCCCAGCGGCGCGAGCGGCCAGTCGGTCTGGATGGTCCCGCGTCTGCTTCTCACGCCCCGAGCCCGTTGGCGTCGACGATCCCGCTCGAGCCGCGTCGGCCGCCGACCGTTGGCGCGGACGACCGGAGGCCGTCGAGGCGCACGTCGATCTCGCGGCTCGCGGCCCGCCAGAAGCATCGCGATGCATTTCGGCGCCTTCCAATTGACGCCCGAGGCGATCGACGCCCCGGTGCGCGAATTAGCCAGCGCCTTGCGGGCGCGCGGCATCCCGGCGCAACAGTTTCGGACCGTGGATGTCGGCGAATCGGTGTGGAGATCAGTGAGCAATGCCATGCGGGGGAACCGGGCGTGCCTCGTTGCAGCGGCGGCGGGGGTTTCGTAGCTTCGCGATCATCATGATCTCTCTCGCCATCGTCGCGCTCCTCGTGCAAGCCGCCCCCGTACCCCCGGAGTCAGGCGAGGTGCACCTGCGCAACGTCCGCCAACTCACCTTCGGCGGGCAAAACGCGGAAGCGTATTTCTCCGCATCCGGGACGCTCTTGATCTTCCAACGCCAGGGTCCCGCGGAACGCTGCGATCAGATGTACGTGATGCGAAGTGACGGAACGGAGTTACACCGGGTGTCGTCGGGACGGGGGCGTAACACGTGCGGCTACTTCTTCGACCACGACCGTCGGATCTTCTATTCGAGCACCGAGCACGCGAGCCCTAACTGTCCGGCGCGGCCCGACTACTCGCAGGGGTACGTGTGGGCCCTCTACGACTACGACATCTACGCGGCGAACGCCGACGGGACCGGGGCGCGGCGGCTCACGACCGGGCCGGGCTACAACGCGGAAGGGACGCTGTCACCGGACGGCCAGACGATTGTGTTCACGTCGCTCCGAGACGGGGATCTCGACATCTACACGATGCGCGTAGACGGATCCCACCTGAAGCGCCTGACCACCACGTTGGGATACGACGGTGGCCCCTTCTTTTCCCCCGACGGCAAGCAGATCGTCTATCGGGCCTATCACCCGCAGACCGCCGCCGACAGCGTCGAGTATCGTGCGCTCCTCGCCCGCCATCTGGTACGCCCGACGCACATGGATTTGTGGGTGATGAATGCCGATGGTTCAGACCAGCGCCAGATCACCCACCTCCCGGGGGCGAGCTTCGCGCCCTATTTCTACCCCGACGGCCGGCGCATCATTTTTGCGTCCAACTATCGAGCGCCGGCGTCGCGAAACTTCGATCTGTATCTCGTGAACGTGGATGGCACGGGCCTCGAGCAGGTGACGACGTCCCCCGAGTTCGACGCCTTCCCCATGTTCTCTCGCGACGGGACG
>DATLKW010000180.1:0-3393 GCA_035538175.1 Gemmatimonadales bacterium
TCCCATGGCGTCGCCCAGGCCCTCGAGGCCGGCAAGCTCTTCCACATCGACCTGAACGGCCAAAAACCCGGCCGCTTCGACCAAGATCTCCGGTTCGGCAGCGAGGACGCGAAGGGGGCGTTCTTCCTGGTCAAGCTCCTCGAAGATGCCCGCTGGCCGGGGATGCGGCATTTCGACGCGCACGCCTATCGCACGGAGGACGAGGAGGGCGTCTGGGATTTCGCCCGCGGGTGCATGCGGACCTACTTGATCCTGAAGGAGAAGGTCGAGCGATTCCACGCCGATCCCGAGATCCAGGCGCTGCTCGAGGAGCTCGACACGCGGGGACGCGATGGCGCTGCGCCGCGGGCGTTCAGCCCCGACGCGGCACGCGCGCTCAAGACCCGCGTCTTCGATTTGGAGGCCCTGCGGCAGCCAGGCTACGCCTTCGAGCGGCTCGACCAGCTGACGGTGGAGCTCTTGCTGGGGGCGAGATAGGGTGGCTGGCGCGCTCTTTCTCGGCGTGGACGTGGGGACAAGTGGCGTCAAGGCCGTGCTCGTCCGAGAAGATGGCGAGGTCCGAGCGAGCGCCACCA
Organism: Gemmatimonadales bacterium; assembly: GCA_035538175.1. Classification (GTDB taxonomy): domain Bacteria; phylum Gemmatimonadota; class Gemmatimonadetes; order Gemmatimonadales; family GWC2-71-9; genus AG41. Next base: position 576 of record DATLKW010000180.1, read on the forward strand.
CGCCGTTGTCGCTGAGTACGCCACGCCCGGGGTGGGCGGAGCAAGATCCGGAGGCGTGGTGGAAGGCGAGCGCGGCGTCGATCGCGGGCGTCTTGGCGCAATCACCCGGGACTCGCGTGGCGGCGATCGGACTCTCGGGCCAGATGCACTCGTCGGTATTTCTCGATCACGCTGGCCGGGTGATTCGACCGGCGCTCCTCTGGTGCGATGGACGCACGACGGCCGAGTGCGAGGAAATCACGCGGCGCGTGGGAGGCGAGGAGCGGCTGCGCGAGTGGGTGAAGAACGCCGCACTCGAAGGGTTCACGTTGCCAAAGGTCCTGTGGCTCAAGAATCACGAGCCTGACGCGTTTGCCCGGCTCGCGACGGTGCTCCTCGCCAAGGACTTCGTGCGCTACCGGCTCACCGGGGCGCTTGCGACGGAGCCGTCCGACGCTTCGGGAACGCTGATGTTCGACCCGGCCGCGGGGGGCTGGCATCGCGAAGTCCTCGCCGCGGTTGGCCTCTCGCGTCAGGTGCTGCCGGACGTGGGCGGTTCCGCGGAGGTCTTGGGCCGGGTGACGCGGGAGGCGGCGGCCGCTACGGGATTGGCCGAGGGCACGCCGGTGGTGGGTGGCGGTGCGGACAACGCCTGCGGCGCCGCGGGCGTCGGCGCGCTCGCGCCGGGCGACGCCGTGGCGAGCTGGGGAACCTCGGGCACGGTGCTCGCGCCGATGCTTGAGCCGCGGGTCGATCCTCGATTGCGGGCCCACACGTTCTGCCATGTCGTGCCGGCGTTGTGGTACCTGATGGGTGTCGTGCTCACCGCGGGCGGGGCCTTCGCCTGGTATCGCGACCAGTGCGCGCGCGAGCTCGCCGACGCGGCTGACGCCGATCGTCGGCTGGACGAAGAGGCCGAGGTCGTGCCTCCGGGGGCGGACGGTCTCACCTTCCTCCCCTACCTGCAGGGGGAGCGGACGCCGCATCGGGACGCGGCCATCCGAGGCGCCTTCCTCGGGTTGAGTCTCGCGCACACCCGCGCGCACCTGACTCGAGCCGTGCTTGAGGGGATCGCGTTCGCGTTGCGGGACTCCCTCGCGATCCTCGAGGAGCTCGGGCTCGCACCTCGCCAGTTGCTGCTCACGGGTGGCGGGGCGCGCAGCGCCTTCGTGCGTCGGCTGCAGGCCGCGGTGTACGGCGTGCCGGTGATGACGGTGAACCGCGAGGAAGGGCCATCGTTCGGTGCGGCGTTACTCGCCGCGGTGGGGGCGGGCGCGTTCCCCGATCTTGCGGCGGCTGCGCGGGCGACGATCGCCCGGGGCGCGCCCGAGTACCCACAACGGGACACGCACGCCGCGTACCGGGAGCCCTACCGCCGCTTCCGCGCCTGGTATCCCGCGCTCACGAGCGCGTTCCACCAAGAGGCGCGACCGGGTGGGTGAGGGGGCGCGGGAACGCGTGGCGCCCGAGGCGACGGGATCGCGACGGCCGAGCGGCGACCTGCTCCGCGCGCTCGGCCACCGGGTCCTCCGCACGCAGGAAACGGGCCTCGTGCTCGTCGTGTTGTTGCTCGTCGTGGTGCTGACGGCCCTCGCGGGCTCACACACCGACCCGCGAACCGGCGCCACGGTGAACAATTTCTGGAACTCTTACACGCTCATTCAGACCGCGACCGACGCGAGCTTCTTCGCGATCATGGCGATCGGGGCGACGGTGGTGATCATCTCGGGCGGGATCGACCTTTCGGTTGGCTCGATCTACGCCCTCGCCGGGGTGAGCGCGGCCCTGTGGCTTCGCTCCGCGGGACCGATGAGTGGGCTGGCGACGGTGTTACTCGGGCTCGTCGCCTGCCTTGGCGTCGGACTCGGGTGCGGCGTCTTCAATGGCGTGCTGGTGGTAGCGCTCCGCGTGCACCCCTTCGTCATCACCCTGGGGACGATGTGGGCCCTTCGGGGCGTCGCCTTTGTGGCGACCAAGGCGGAGAGCATCCTCGTACCCCCAGCCCTGACGAGCGTGGCGAAGGCCTCGCTGGGCTTGGGGGGCGGGCTCTATCCCGTTCCCATGTTGGCGATGGTCGCCGTGGCCATCGTGGGGGCGCTCTATCTCACCCGCACCGTGATGGGACGGCATGTCTTCGCCTTCGGCGGGAACCTCGAAGCGAGCCGCTTCGCCGGGCTCCCCTTGGGGCCGATTCAGATCGGGGTGTTCGCCGTTTCGGGGCTCACGGCGGGGCTCGCGGCGTTCTTGGGCGCGAGCTTCTACGGCTCGGCGTCCTCGGGGGACGCACAGGGCTACGAGCTGTACGTGATCGCGTCGGCTGTGGTGGGCGGGGCGAGCCTGGTCGGCGGCAAAGGCAGCGCGCTCGGGGCGATGCTCGGAGCGCTCTTGATTGTGCTAATCCGCCAGTCGATTCGCACCCTGCACTTCGATCAGAACTACGAGTGGATCGTGATCGGGTGTGCCATCATCCTCGCCGTCGTGGTGGACCAGTGGAGCGCGCGGACCGCCGCTCGCCGGTTGAGCCGGGCGGCCCAGGCGACAGGGGTCCCCGCGTGAGCGGCGCGCGGGGCGAGAGAGACGTGACACCGGAGGTTGCGATGAGGCGAGGGCTGCTGCGAGGTCAGGCGCTTGGGGCGGCGCTGGTGGCGGGAATACTCGCCTGTGGGGGTGGGGGTGGGGGCGCGAGGGGTGAGGGGGGACGCGAGGCCGGGCCGGGCGGGCAAGGGCCGCCAGGCTCCGCAAGCGCTCGTCCGGCGTCTTGTTCAGGTTTTCGCGCACGAGCGTACGGTCGATGCGGTGCTTGTAGGCGGCCACGACAGGATCGCCGGGGCTACGAGGG
>DATLKW010000181.1:0-15354 GCA_035538175.1 Gemmatimonadales bacterium
GGTTGAAGTGCTGGAATACCATCGTCAGACGCGTGCGCAGCAGGCGCAGCTGATGCTTATCCGCCACCTTCAGCTGGCCGTCTACTGGTTGAACGTGACCGGGCGCACCGGTCGCGACTGGTACCAGAACCGGTTCCGGGCCAACTACCCCGTGAACGACATTTCACCGTATCCGCTGGGTGGATTTAACGACGTGGGCGAGACGCGTAGTGAGACCAACAGCGACGTCCTCGCCACGGCGAATCGCCCCCTGCTCCCAGACTTGAGCGTCACGGTCAACGCGGGCGCGAGTGCCCGCGTGAACGACTTCAACCGCGACACGGCCGAAGTCAGCCAGCTCGTGATCCCGGGCGTGTACACAACCTCGAACTCGGGCGGCGTGCCCACTGTCGGGCAGTATCAATCGAAGAAAAAGGTCAACTCGCTCCTCGGCTCGGCCAGCTTCAACTACAAGAATTGGCTGAACGTGGACGTGACCGGCCGCAATGACTGGTCGTCGACCCTGCCGAAGGGTGCCAATTCGTTCTTCTATCCGTCCGTCGGCGCCGCCTTCGTCTTCACCGACGTGCTCAGGATCCAGAGCGACGTGCTGACGTACGGCAAGGTACGCGCCAGCTGGTCGCGCACGGGCAACGACACCGATCCCTACCAGCTCGCGGCGGTGTATAGCGCCGGGACCGCCTGGGGCGGCCAGCCGAGCTTCACTACGCCCTTCCGGCTGCCGAACGCCCAACTCAAACCCGAGCAGACCACCGGTGAGGAGGTCGGCGCCGACTTGGGCCTGTTCAACAACCGCGTGAGCCTGAACGCCACCGTGTACCAGAAGTCCAGCACGAACCAGATTCTGCCCGTCTCGATTTCGGCAGCCACGGGCTTCACCCAGGCGGTGGTGAACTCCGGGAACGTGCGGAACCGGGGGATCGAAGTGGCGGCCATGTTCCGCCCGATCGAGCAGCCGGAGTTCCGGTGGGACGTGTCGCTGAACTGGGCGAAGAACACGAACAAGGTGCTGTCGCTCTACGGCGGCGTGCAACGTATCGTCGTCGGCTCGTACTGGAACGTGAACGTGACCGCCGATTCCGGTCAGTCGTACGGGAACCTCGTCGGCAGGAAGTGGAAGCGGGACGGCCAGGGCCACATCGTCGTCGACTCGACGAGCGGGTTGCCGATCCCCGACTCGAAGCAGACCGTGCTCGGCAACTACAACCCGGATTGGGTGGGTGGCATCACCAACACCTTTACGTACAAGCGCCTGAGCCTTTCCCTCTCGTTCGATGGGCAGATGGGCGGCAGTGTCTACTCGGTGACACGGTGGTTCGGCGACTACTCGGGCGTTCTCCAGGCGACCCTGTTGGGACGCCAGCACGAGTGGAACGATGGGTTCGTGGTGCCGAACGCCGTCTACCAGAATGGCGCGCCAGATACGACGCACGTTTTGGCGCAGGATTATTGGCACAACACCTTCTACGCCCAGGAGATGGGCATCGTCGATGCGAGCTACTTGAAACTCCGCGAGCTCCGCCTGGCCTACGAGCTCCCGCCATCGATCGCTCAGCACTTTGGCTTCGCGGCGGCGACCGTCGCACTCGTCGGCCACAATCTGCTCCTCTGGGCCAAGCAGTCCACCATCGATCCGGAGACGACCTTCGACACCGGCAATCGTCAAGGCGTCGAGAACGGCCAGCTGCCGACGGCGCGCAGCTTCGGCTTCACCGTGTCTGTGCGGCCATAACCGCGGAGCGAAGGAGAGCGACCATGAGAAACACGATCTTCAGCGTCCTGGCCGCCGCACTCGTCGCGAGCGGTACGGCGTGCAGCAATCTGACGGACATCAACACTAATCCGAACGGGCCCGTGGACGTGCCGCCTCCGTCCCTCCTGGCGAACGCGATTCAGAACGTCGTCAATGGCGTGGATGGCGTCACGAGCCTGGACATCCGCGGCGGTGGGCTGTGGGTGCAATATTACGCCGAGATCCAGTACCGGGACGAAGACAAATACATCGTGCGTCCCGGCACGAGCGGGGGCTGGGGGTTCTACAACCAGTCGCTGGCGGACTTCCAACGCATGATCGACAAGGGCGTGGCCAGCAACACGCCCAACTGGGACGCCGTGGGGCGGATCATGAAGTCGTACGTCTTCAGCGTCATGACGGACGCCATGGGCGACATTCCGTACTCCGAGGCGCTCCAGGGCTCCGCGAACCTGACGCCGAAGTACGACTCGCAGCGGGGTATCTACACCGCGCTATTTGCCGACTTGACGAAGGCCAGCCAGGAGATCGATCCAACAGGGATCGGCTTCGCGACCGGTGACATCATGTACGGCGGGGACATGACCGAATGGCGGAAGTTCGCCAACTCGCTGCGGCTGCGGCTCGCGCTGCACCTGTCGAAGGTGGATGCGGCCACTGCCGCGGCACAGGCCCAAGCCGCGGTGGCGGCGGGGGTGTTCGCGAGCAACGCGGACAATGCGCAGCTCCTCTACCTGTCCGTCGCCCCGAACCGCAACCCGATCTACGAGAACGCGCGCACCCGTGATGACTACGGCATGAGCAAGACGTACGTCGACTCGCTCACGCACTGGAAGGATCCGCGCCTGCCGGTGTTCGCGCAGCTCAACAAGGACACCATCGTCGCGAACCGGACCTACGAGGGTCTGCCCAACGGGCTCAACGATGGCGAGGGCCCCGCGCTCTTCTATATCTCACGCATCGGCGCCTACTGGCGCGAGACGCCGAATGCGCCCCTGGCGCTGCTGACGTACTCGGAGGTGCTGTTCCTCGAGGCCGAGGCGGCGCAACGGGGATGGATCACCGGTGATCCGGCTGCCTTGTACACCGCCGCGATCCGCGCGTCGATGCAGCAGTACGGCATCAGCGATTCTGCCACCACCGCCTACCTGGCCGATACCGTCAACGTGCGCTACAACGCGGCCAAGGGGCTCACCCAAATCGCTTACCAAAAGTGGGTCTCGCTGTTCATGCAGGGGATGGAGGCGTGGACCGAGGTGCGCCGCACTCGCGTGCCGGTGCTCGTGCCCGGTCCCCGCGCGGTCCTGACCAGCATTCCCGAGCGGCTGCCGTACGACGATCAGGAACTGGTGCTGAACAAGGCGAACGTCGACGCCGCGGTCGCGGCGCAGGGGTTCGCGAGCAGCACCGACCTGACCAAGCCGTTGTGGTTCACGGGGCGATAGTAGCCGGCCGGCATGATCGGCAAAACCGTGAGAGCCCCCGGCGAGCGGATCGCTCGCCGGGGGCTCGTCGCGTCAGCCGCCGTCGGTCGAGTCCGCGCGCTCAACGAAGATGAGGATGAGGCCGTGGCCGCTGCTCGGATAGCCGGGCCGCGACGTGACGCCGAGCGGGTAAACCTCGATCCGGCGAGTCTCCATCGCTTGGAGCGTGACCAGAGGGCAGGTGTCCGCGGTCCGGGTGCCATCCACGTACACGTCGGGCTCGGAGCTCCCGGCCACGCTGTCCTTCCCGCGCAGCTGCACCAGGGGGCAGTGGTTGCGTGACCAGTCGGACACGCGGAGCTGCGGCATCGCTCGCCGAATCGCGTCGAGAACCGTCAGGCCGGGGTCGGCCGACAGCGCTTGCCCGGTGATGATTACGGCACCAGCGGTCGCCGGCCCATGCGGCGTCCCACCGGGCTCGGTGGATCGTTCGAACGGGCGGGTCGTCGCGCAACGCACCACGAGCCCGACGATCGCGAGAGGGAGCAGGACTACAGAGTGGGAACGTGGCATGATGGGGTGCCTTCCGTTTCGAGCGCCACGCTGGGTGGCTCGGGCGATGCGTCGACCATGCGCCAGCGTTTCGCAGCGAGGGGAACCGCCTCTACAATCGCACGATCGGTGACCGAGCACCAGTAGGCGGTGTCGCTAAGGGGCGTGCACCGGTCGGTCCTTCGACCGCCGCACGAACTTGAGGCCCGACCAGACGTCGTCCACAGATGCCACCTTCACGTCTACGAGCCCAGCCGCGAGCCCGATCGCGCGGATCACGTCTTCGGTGAGATCGGTCGACACGCCGGAGGATCGCTTCGGCCAGGAAATCCAGAGCATCCCGGCCGACGCGAGGGCGCGCACGAGCGTGGGAAAGCGCCCCTCAAGGTCCTGGCGCTCGCGCGTGAAGAGCTGGATGAAATCGAGGGGGCCGACGACGGTCCCCGTGCGGGTCACCGCCTTCGGTAACGTCCCGAGCGTGCGGGCGTAGCCCCGGGGTGCCCGGAGGATCGCCACGCGCGCGCCGGGCTTGATGCCGAGTTTTTCGACGAGCGGCTTCCCGGAGTACCCGGCCCCGGACCTGTCGGCGCGGCCCCTACCGCCCCTTCCCGCCCGTGTACAGCACGCGCCAGATTCGCCCCGCCGCGTCGTCCGTGATGTAGAGCGAGCCATCCGGGCCCACCGCCACCCCCACGGGCCGATGCTTGGGGCCGGCAGCGCCTTCACTCCAGAACCCGTCCGCGAACGTCTCGTACGTGCCCACGGGTTTCCCGCTCGCGAAGGGCACGAACACCACGCGGTAGCCCGCCTGCGGCAATGGCGCGCGGTTCCAGGAGCCGTGAAACGCGATGAACGCCCCGCCGCGGTAGCGGTCGGGGAACTGCGTGCCGGTATAGAAGACGAGCCCGTCAGGTGCCCAGTGCCCGGGGAACGCGAGCAGGGGCTCCTGCTTGTCCTTGCAGCGTCCCACTTGTTTGCCGTCGCCGCCGTACTCGGGGGCGAGCATCAAGTGCCCGAGCTCGGGGTCGTGGTAACAGTACGGCCACCCAAAGTCCGCGCCCTCGGAGACCTTGATGAACTCCTCCGACGGCGTTTCGGCACTCTCCGCGATCGTGAAGAATTGGGACCAATGCTGCCCCAGCTGGTCGCGTCCGTGCGGGACCGCGTAGAGCTCGCCCGACGGCGCAAAGGCAAGCGCCACGGCGTTCCGGATCCCCGTCGCGAAACGGGTGCCCTGCGCCTCGGTCTGATCGCGCCGGGCGGCATCGAACCGCCACACCCCGGCACGGGAGGCGAGTTCGGGACACGGATCCTTCCCGGGGGACCCGGCCGATCGGTCGGTCTCCTGACAGGAGTTCGAGCCCGAGCCGATGTTCACGAACAGCGTTCGTCCGTCGGGCGAGAGGGCGAGGTTCTTGACGTGGTGCCCCCCTGTGGGGAGGTCCTTCACGACCACCTCGGCCGGGCCCACGGGTGAGAGGCGTTCCGGCCGCAGCGCGTAGCGGTACACGGTCGAGGACGTGCCGAAATAGACGGCGCCGTTCCCGAGGGCGATCCCGCCGCCGCCCTCGCTGCCCGTGGTTTCGCGCACGTCGGCCTTGCCCCGGCCCGCGGTGTCCCGGAGCGCAAGGAGGCCGCCCCTCGAGCCCCTCCCGGCCTCGACGGCCACGAACAGGTCCCCGTTCGGGGCGACGACGAGATGCCGGGGAGCGCCGAGCTGGTCCGCGACCACGAGGGCGCAGAATCCGGGTGGGAGCGTGAGGCCGCCGTTATCGGGGTCGCATGCTGGCGGACGAGCGGCGCTCGGACGCGCCGGCCACCGGGCCGCGAAGACCAGCGCCGCCACGCCGATCATCGTGAGCGTCTTGGGTTTCATGCTTTCTTTCCCTCCGTCGTGCCCGCGAGCATCTCGCGAATCCCGCCGAGCGAGGACAGGACGCCTGTGGCCTCGTAGGGCAGATAGATGACCTTGTTGCTCTGTGGGCTCGTGACCATGTCCTTGAGCGCCTCGATGTAGCGAACCGCGATCAGGTAGCGTGCGGGATCCCCGCCCGTGCCCTTGATGGCGTTGGTGATCCGCTCGATCGCCTGCGCCTCGGCGTCCGCCACCTTGAGTCGCGCCGTGGCTTCTGCCTCCGCCGCGAGGATCTTCGCCTGCTTGTCCCCCTCGGCCTTGTTGATCTCCGACTGCCGGATGCCCTCGGCCTGGAGGATCCGCGACTGTTTTTCGGCCTCGGCGGTGAGGATCGCGGCTCGCCGGTCTCGCTCGGCCCGCATTTGCTTCTCCATCGCGTCGCGGATGTCGCGCGGAGGGTTGATGTCCTTGAGCTCCACGCGGCTGACCTTCGCGCCCCACTTGTGCGTGGCCTCGTCGAGGATCTCGCGCAGCTTGGCGTTGATGGTGTCCCGGGACGAGAGCACGTGGTCGAGCTCCATCTCACCGATCACGTTACGGAGCGTCGTCTGCGTCAGCTTCTCGATCGCGTCCGGGAGATTGGCGATCTCGTACGTGGCGCGCACGGGGTCGGTGATCTGCGAGTAGATCAGGGCATCGATCTCGACGACGACGTTGTCCTTCGTGATCACGTTCTGGCGCGGGAACACGTACACCGTCTCGCGCAGGTCGATTTTCTCGGTGCGGAAGTGGCGCGCAAACGAGTCGCCCGCCGGCGTGATGATGACCTGCTGCCAGTCGATCGCCCGCGGCTTGTCGATGATGGGGAGGATGAGGTTGACGCCCGAGGACAGCGTGCGGTGGTACTTCCCCAGCCGCTCAATGATCATCGTCTGCGCCTGCTGGACGATCCGGATGCCGCGCGCCGCGATCGAGATGGCGAGCAGGACGATCGCCGCCGGGACGATCAACGCCCCGATGTTGTCCATGCCTCAGGCCTCCTTGTCCACATAGAGCGTGGCGCCCTCGACCCGCACGACCATGACCCGCGTGCCTGCGTCGAGCGCCGCATCCATCAGTGAGGCGGCGCGCCAGTCCTCGCCGTCGACCAGCACGCGTCCTTTCCCGGTGTGCGGGTCGATGCGCTCCGACACCACCCCCACCTTGCCCGCGAGTGCGTCCACATTGGTCTTGATTTCCCGGCCCGCCGGGTGCAGGCGCCGCAGCAGTACGGGGCGTAGGCTCACGAGGGAGAGGAGGGTGCCTGCGGCGAAGGTGAGGGACGGCACGAGCACGCCGGGGACGACGAGCGACATGACGCCGGCAGCGAGGGAGCCGACGGCCACGGACAGGAGCCAGAAGCCCGGCGCGATCATCTCGGCCACGAAGAGCAACAGCGCGGCGACGAACCACACCTGCCATTCGTGCATGTCGGGAACTTAGCGCCGCGTGGGCGCACTGGTAATGCGCCCACCTCCCTGCTTCCCCTGCACCGCGGCGGGCCAGCCCGCGGCGCGGGCGTCAGTCTGCGGGCGCCGCAGCCGGGGTCGCCTCGCCCCCGGCCGCCGCCCGCACGAATGCGGTGCGCCCGAGCCGTTGCTGCAGCTCGTCGAGATAGACGTAGATCACCGGCGTCACGTACAGGGTGATGAACTGCGAGAACGCGAGGCCCCCGACCACCGCGATCCCGAGCGGACGCCGAGACTCCGAGCCCGCGCCCACGGCGAGCGCGATCGGCAGCGTGCCCATCAGCGCCGCCATCGTGGTCATCATGATGGGACGGAAGCGGATGCTGCAGGCCTGCAGAATCGCCTCGGTCGGCGACCTCCCCTCATGGCGCTGCGCTTCGAGCGCGAAGTCGATCATCATGATCCCGTTTTTCTTCACGAGCCCGACGAGCATGATGATGCCGACGAAGGCGTAGACGCTCAGCTCCACCCGAAACAGCATCAGGGTGAGGAGGGCGCCGAACCCAGCGAACGGCAGGGCCGAGAGGATCGTGAGCGGATGAACGAAACTCTCGTACAGGATCCCTAGCACCATGTAGATCACGAACACGGCGAGGACGAGGAGCAGGAGGAGCCCCGCCTGACTCGACTGGAACGCCTGGGCGGTCCCCGTGAAGGTGCTGGTGATGTTGGAAGGCAAGGTCTGGCGCGCGATCCGCTGGACGGCGGCGACCGCGGTCCCGAGGGAGACCCCCGACCGCAAGTCGAAGGAGACGGTGACGGCCGGCAGCTGGCCGGCATGGTTGACGGTCAAGGGCCCGACGCTCGTGGTGAGCGACGCGAGCGACGCGAGCGGCACCAGGGGGCCGTTCTTCGAGCGCAGGTAGAGGAGGTTCAGCGCCGAGAGGTCCTGCTGATACTCGGGCAAGAGCTCCATCACGACCCAGTACTGATTCGTCGCGGTGTAGATGGTCGAGACCTGCCCCGATCCGTAGGCGTCGTAGAGCGCCTGCTCGATCTGCTGGGCCGTGACGCCGAGCGCGGCGGCGCGGTCGCGGTTGATCGCCACCGTGGCCTGGGGACTCGAGATCTGCATGTCCGTCGTCACGTTCACGAGCGAGGGCAGCTCGCGGAGCTTGGTTTCGAGCTGCCGGGCGTTGTCGTAGAGGACGCGGATGTCCGGGCTCTGCAGGGTGAACTGGTACTGGCTCTTCGTGAGCTGCCCCCCGATCCGGATCGGCGGCGGGTTCTGGAGGAAGACCGAGACCCCCGGAATGCCGGCGAGTATGGGCGCGAAGTGGCGAATCAATTGATCCACGCTCAGGCGGCGCTCGGATCGGGGCTTGAGGGACAAGACGATGCGCCCCTGGTTGGTGGATCCGCCGAGGAACGACATGACCCCTTCCACGTTGGGGTCCTGCTGGACGACGCCCATCACCCGGAGCTGGTGGTCGACGAGGTCGTCGAACGACGTGCCTTGGACAGTCTCAGTGGTGCCGAAGATCATCGAGTTGTCTTCGCTCGGAAGGAACCCCTTGGGCACCACGACGAATAGCACGCCCGTGGCGAGGAGAATCAGTCCGGAGAAGGCCAGCGTCGGGCCGCGCCGCCGCATCACCCACGCGAGGCTGTCCTCGTAGCGCTTGAGCACGCGTTCGTAGATCCGCTCCGATGCCTCGTAAAACCGGCCGTGCTGCGCGCCGTGGGATGCCTTGAGGAAGCGGCTGCACAGCATCGGGGTGAGAGTCAATGACACGACGCCGGACACGAGGATCGCGGCCCCAATCGTCACCGCAAACTCGTGGAACAACCGACCGATGATCCCACCCATGAACAGCACCGGGAGGAAGACCGCCGCGAGCGACAGGGTCATGGAGAGAATCGTGAAGCCGACCTCGCGCGATCCCGCGAGCGCGGCCTCGAGGGGGGGCGTGCCCCGTTCCATGTGGCGGACGATGTTCTCGAGCATCACGATCGCGTCGTCCACCACGAACCCCACCGACAGGGTGAGCGCCATCATCGAGAGGTTGTCGAGGCTGTAGTCGAGCGCGTACATCACGGCGAACGTGCCGACGAGCGAGAACGGCAGGGCGAGACTCGGAATCACGGTCGCTGACAGATTCCGGAGGAACAAGAAGATCACGAGGACGACCAGCCCGAGCGTGAGCGTCAGCGTGAACTTCACGTCGGCGAGCGAGGCGCGGATCGAGTCCGAGCGGTCGAAGCGGAGTTGGAGATCCACGGCCGCAGGCAAGAGCTGCTTGAGCCGCGTCATCGTCGCCCGGATGCGGGCGGCGACCTCAACGGTGTTCGTACCCGGTTGCCGCTGGACGGCGAGCACGATCGCGCGGCTCCCGTTGAACCACGCCGCGCTCTTGTTGTCCTGCACGTTGTCCAGGACCTGCCCCACGTCCTGGAGCCGGACCGGGGCGCCGTTGCTGTAGGCGATCACGAGCGGCCGGAAGGCCGCCGCATCCTGCAGCTGTCCGGTCGCCTGCACCGTGTAGGCGCGATGCGGCCCCCAGAGGATCCCCGTCGGCAGGTTCACGTTCCCCGCGGCGACGGCGCTCGCGACCTCGTCGATCCCGATGGTCCGGGTCGCTAAGGCCTTGGGGTCGAGCTGAATCCGCACGGCGTATTTCGCGGCCCCGTACACGTTGACCTGCGCCACGCCCTCCACGGTCGAGAGCCGCTGGGCGATGAACGTCTCGGCGTACTCGTCGAGGGCCGAGAGCGACAGGGTCTTCGAGCTCATCGCGTAGTACACGATCGGCTGGTCCGCCGGATTGACCTTTTGATACGACGGGGGGACGATGCCCGTCGGCAGCTGCCGGAGGGTCTTCGAGATCGCGGCCTGCACGTCCTGCGCCGCGGCGTCGATGCTGCGGTCGAGGGCGAACTGCAGTGTGATGTTCGTGCCGCCGAGGCTCGAGACCGACGTCATCTGGTCGACGCCCGCGATCGTCGAAAACTGCTTCTCCAAGGGCGTGGCCACCGCCGATGCCATCGTCTCCGGGCTCGCGCCTGAGAGGCTCGCGTTCACCTGAATCGTCGGGAAGTCCACGTTCGGCAGGTTGCTCACCGGCAGGAGGCGGTACGCCATCAACCCGAACACGAGGATGCCCAGCATGACGAGCGTCGTCATGACGGGGCGCTTGATGAATAGCTCCGAGATGCTCATTTGTCGTCTCCCGACCCGCTGGCCGCGTCAGCGACGCCTTTCACCTCGACCGGCGCGCCGGAGACGAGCCGCACCTGGCCGTCGGTCACGATCTGCTCCCCGGGGCGCACGCCCTGCGCGATCACGGCGTAGGCGCCGAGCGAGCGCTCGACGGTCACGGCCTGCGAGCGCGCTGTGCCATCCGGCGTGATCACGAAGAGATACGTGCCCTGCTGCCCCGTCATCACCGCTTGGGCAGGCACCACGACGGCGCTGTCCTCCACATACAGCTGCAAGCGTACGCTCACGAATTCGCCGGGCCACAAGGCGTTGTCGCGGTTGGCGAACTCGGCCTTGAGGAGCACCGTGCCGGTCGCCGTGTCGACCGCGTTGTCCACGAACGTCAGCACGCCCTCCGTAAATACCGTGTCGGTCTTCGACGGGCTCACGAACACCGGGAGCCGATTGCGCCGGTAGCGCTGAACGCTGGGGAGATTCTGTTCCGGCACGGCAAACCGCACGAGAATCGGGTGGATCTGATTGATCACGACGAGGGGATCCGGGCTGTTGGCGCGGGCGAGGTTCCCCTCGCGGACGAGGAGCCGGCCGGTGCGGCCCGAGATCGGCGCCCGGATCGTCGCCCAGTCGAGGTTCAGGGCGGCGTTCGCGACCGCGGCCGAGTCCGCCCGCACCGTCGCCTGGAGCGCCTCGGCGGCGGCGCGTTTCGTGTCGTAGTCCGACTTCGTCACGTAGTCCTGCTTCACGAGCTCGGCGTAGCGCCGCGCGTCGAGTTCGGCGGCCTGGGCCTGCGCCTGATCCCGCGCCAGGGCCGCCTTGGCTTGCTCGAGGGCAGCCGCGAACGCCCGCGGATCGATCTCGAAGAGAACCTGGCCCGCCGCCACGTCGTCGCCCTCGTGAAACGTCACGCGCACGAGCACTCCAGTCACTTGGGCCTGCACCGTCACCGTCTGGATGGGCTCGGCGGTCCCCGTCGCCGCGATCTCGACCGGGACCGCTCGCTGTTCGACCCGAGCGGTCGTAACCGGCACGCGAGCGGGGCCGCCGCCTCTCGTGGACGAACACGCGAGGGGCGCGGCGAGAAAGCACGCGGCGAGGGCGCTCGGTCGTTTCATCTATTTCCGGGCTCCGGTCGTGTCGGATCGAACCTGTAACGGACTCCGGCCGTCAAGGCCGAGAATCCCCGTGTCGTGGGCGAGTTGGGCGAGCGCGACGTACCACGAAAACCGGGCGCCGATCGACTGCGCGCGCGCCCCGTCGAGCGCGGCCTGCGCGGTGAGCAGATCGAGGAGGCTCCCCGCCCCGGCGCGGTAGCGGCCCAAAGCGACCTGCTCCGACTGCGTCGCGCTCGCGAGCAGATCGCGGCTGGTGCGCACCTGCTGCGTGGCGGTGCGGAGCGCGTAGTACGCCGTGAACACCTGGTAGACCACCTGCTGCTCGAGACTGCGGCCACGTTCCGCCTCAGCGTCGGCGGCCAGGGCGGCAGCTTGGACGTTGTACACTTGCGCCCCGCCCGAGAACAGGGGGATCGAGAGCGTGAGGATCGCCGTGTACCCGTTCCCGGCGGTCCGGCTGTTCAGGAAATACGACTCGGTGCTTGTGCCGGTTACGCTCAGGGCCGGCAGCGCCTGCGCGCGTGCCACGCTCACCCGGGCGCGCGCGCCCGCGACGCGCGCCCGTTCGGCCGCGAGATCGGGCCGCTCGCGCACCGCGCGCTCGATCAACGCGTCTACGCTGTCGGAGATGCCGAGCGGAACCGTCGTGTCGGAGGGAAGTCCGATGTCGTACGGGACATTGGCCGGCAGGCCCATCGACAACGCAAGCGCTCCGCGCGTCGCCTGGAGCTGCCCCTCCGTGGCCTCGAGCGAGAGCTGCCCCTGGGAGAGCGCCGTCCGCCCCAGGAGCACATCGGCGATGGTGGCCAGCCCCACGTTGTGGCGCTGCTCCGCCGCTCCCAGGTTCGTTTGCGCCTCCTTCACGGTCGCCTGCTGGGCGGCGAGCAGGGCCTTCGTGCCCAGATAGCCAAAGTACGCCTGCTCGACCGCGAGCACCACGCTTTGGAGTGTCGCGTTGTGGGTCCAGTCGGCAGCGAGTAGCGCCTCGCGCGCCGCCCCGACGGACCCGGTGCGACCGCCGAAATCGAACAGGACCCACGACAGGTTGAGCGTGCCGGTGTAAAACTGGCGCTGGAGGGAGACGGGGACGTTGGACGGCACGGTCTTGAGCGCCTCCGCCGCCCCGCTCACCGTGAGCGTCGGGTAATATTGGCCCTTCGCCGCCCCGTAGCTCGCGGCAGCGGCGCGCGCGTCCGCCCAGGCAGCGCTCGTGGCTCCGTTGTTCCGCAGGGCGATGTCGATCACGTCCACGAGTTGGAGCTGTGCGACCCGGGCCGCCACGTCAGCGGGGAGCTCGAAGGGAGCCGCGACCGGGGTGGCGCTCGGCTGGCGCGGCGGGTTCCAGAACACGTTCGGCGCGGGCGCCGTCCCCGCGACGCCACGCACCCCCGGCGTCCCGCAGCCCCCGAGCGCGCCGGCCGCCATGAGCGTTACGTGGCGAAACGCGCGCCAGGCCCGCGACCGCCCGCGCGGCGCGACTGGCTGGCGGCTGGACATCGAAGCGATCATTGGAGTTCGGGTGAAGGGTGGCGGGGGGTTCGGTCCAGAACCCCCGGAGTATACGCACGAGGCGCGCCACCCGTGGAGAGGGCCAGGGGGTCCGGATGTGATGGAGCCATCGCGCGTACGGCTCGATCGGTGGCTGTGGGCGGCGCGCTTCTTCAAGACGCGGGCGCTGGCGGCGGCGGCGATCGGCGGCGGGCGGGTCAGCGTGAACGGTGCGCGCGCCAAGCCGGCGAAGCCGCTTGCGCTCGGCGACGAGCTCCGCATTCGTCGGGGGCCGTTCGAATACCTCGTGGTCGTCCGGGCGCTCGCCGAGCACCGCGGGCCGCCCGCCGCCGCCCGCACGCTGTACGAAGAAGATGCGGAAGGCAAACGGCGCCGCGAACGTCTGGCCGACGAGCTGCGCCTCGCCCCGTCACCGCGCTACCAGGGCAAAGGGCGGCCGACCAAGCGGGACCGGCGGGCGATGGAGCGGCTCCGGCCGGAATGACCTCTCGCGCCGGGGCGGCTCGGCGCTCGCTCGCGCGACCTCGCCATCCATCAGCCTCGGGCGGACGCCTGCCGACGCAGCACCTTCAGCAGTTGAATCTGCCCGGCGTGATACAGGTCGTGCGAAGCGATCCCATACACGTGCGCGACATTGGTCCAGCGGGAGCGCCAGCCCCGCGCATTGAGCCGTGTAGCGGGGAATCGCGCAATCGTGGCTCGCAAGCGTCGATGCTCTTCGCGGAGCAATGCCACGTCGCGCTTCCAGGCGCGCTCATCGGGCGTGGCGGGGAGCACCGGCCAGTTGCTGCCGGGCCGTGGAAACACCAGCGTGACGTCGCGGGTCAGCCGCCGGCGCACGATGAACTTCCAATACGCCGCGTGCAGCACGATCTCCCACACGTTGTGCCGGCGTCGGCCGGGACGCCATAGCGCGTCGCGCGCGTGCAGCCCCCGGAGGGCCCCGCTGAGCGTCGTGCCGTGCCACGCCCGACGGTCGAACGCTTGATCGCACACAGCCACCAGGAGCCCGATCCGCGGATCGACCATACCCGCCCCCCCGGCGCCGCTACGGCAGGTACTCCTTCGGGATCGGGTGCGCCGGGTCCTCCTCGAACCAGATGGCCGACGCGACCCACCACCGTGTCCCGTCCCAGAACAGCTGGAGCGCGTTGATCCCCCGACCTTCCGGGGGCCCGTTGGCCGTGCGGCGCTCCTCGTAGGTACTGAAGACCTGCACAACGTTACCGTAGGACCGTGTGACGCGATGGACTTCCTGCTCGAAGAACCCGTCATGCACCATCCCTGAGTCCGAGCGGTCGACGAACTCTTGATGCGTCATGGTGCGCGCGTAGGGACGGCCGTCAGCGACGCCGGTCGCGACAAAGCGGAGGTCGGGGATATAGAGCGAGCGGTCGCGCGACCACTGCCGCGCCTGTCCGGCGGGGCCCGTGATCACGTCATAGTACGCCTTGACGACCCCATCCACCGTGGCCACGTCGGCCGCGCGTGCGGGCACGGTGGGCACCGGCACGTGCCGCGGCGCCGCGACCTGCGCCGCGAGAGCCCCGGGGGTGAGTAACGCGACGGGGAGGATATGAACGATCGACCAGCGAACCATGAGGGACTCCGGGAGTAAGGGGTGGCGGGGGGGCCGGCTCTATTGAAGCCCGATCGCGACACCGACGGCAACCGCGGCGGCGCCTAGGGCCAGGAGGGCCGCGAAGAGCGGCGCGGCGAACCGCAGCCAGTCTTCGTAGCGGACTTGGGCTGCGGCGAGGATCGCCATCAGCGCGCCGTTCGTGGGCGTGACGAGCTCGCCCAGCCCTCCGCCGTACTGGTAGGCGAGCACGGTGACCTGACGCGACAGCCCGAGCAGGTCCGCGAGCGGCACAAGGATCGGGAGCGTGAGCACGGCGTGGCCGCTGGGGCTCGGCACGGGCACATGCACGAGCACGTGCGTGGCCATCATGCCGAGCGCGGCGAGCGCCAACGGGAGCTGGGCGATCGGCGCGAACAGCCCATGCACGACGGTGTCTACGACGCGCCCCTCGTCGAGCGTGACGAAGATGGCGCGCGCGAAACCGATCAACAGGCCGGCGTACGCCATGGACCGAAAGCCCTTGACGAACCCGTCGGCCGTGCCGGCGACCCCGAGCCCGCCCACCAGCCCGACGGCGACTCCCATCGCGAAGAACAGCGCCGCCATCTCGTTGAACCCCCAGCCGTAGCGCAACACGCCCACGACGAGCGCCGCGAACGCGAGCGACACTAGCGCGAGGACGCCGCCGCGGCGGCGGTCGAACGCGGTGGCGACGGGACCGTCGGCCGGCGCCGCCTCGCCCCGCGTGCGGATCGCATACCGCCACGAGCCCCAGATCCAAATGGCCAGGGCTCCGACCAGGAAGGCGATCCGAAACTCCGCCCCCGAGAGGAGAGGCACCTGTGCCAGGTGCTGCGCGAGGCCCACCTGGAAGGGGTTGATGGGACTGAAGGAAGCGC
>DATLKW010000182.1:0-9257 GCA_035538175.1 Gemmatimonadales bacterium
ACGTTGCGCGCGCCATTGCGCGTGAGGCGGTGCAGGATCGGCAGCAGGAAGGCGGCCGTCTTGCCGGTGCCGGTTTGGGCGGATCCGATCAGGTCGCGTCCGGCGAGGGCAAGCGGGATGGCCTCCAACTGAATGGGGGTGGGGCGCTCGTAGCCTCGATCGGCGACGGCGCGCACGAGTTCGGGCGCGAGCCCGAGATCAGCAAACGACATATGACTCCTAGTCGAAGGGCCGCGCGCGGGGGCGCCTGGCGGGGACGCGCACGGGCACGAGTGCCCGTAACCCATTCCCACCCGACGTCGCCTCGGGACGCCGCAGGTGCGGCGTCGATGCGCGACGCCTTCGGATTGTGACGAACCTAGGGAGTGAGCCTACAGCAGTGAGGCCCGCACCTGAGCGGGACTGTCCTTCGGAGGGATGCCAGCTCGCGGTTCAGTCGAGTTCGCTGCGAAGGCTAGTGGGGTCGGGGGCGGCAGTCAAGCCCGCGGGTGCGGCCGGCCAGTCGCGCGAGGACGTCTGCCCTAGACCTCCTCTCCCGCCGCCGATTCGGGGAGGATGTCGTCCGGGCGCGCCATCCACACGTACAGCGACGGGAGCAGGAAGATGCTCATCAGGAGGTCGGAGGTCAGGCCGCCGACGATGACGATGGCGAAGGGGCGCTGGGAGTCGGAGCCGATGCCGTGCGACAGGGCAGCGGGCAGCAACCCCAGCGTGGCCACAAGCATGGTCATCAGGATCGGTCGTAGCCGGAGGATCGCGCCCTCGACGGCCGCGTCCACCACCGCGTAGCCGCGGGCCCGCAGCTGGTTGATGTACTCGAGCATGATCACGCCGGTTTGGACGGAGACGCCGAAGAGGGCGAGGAAGCCGACGCCCGACGAGACGCTAAAGTGGGTGCCCGTGACGAGGAGGGCCAGGACGCCGCCGAACGGCGCGAGCGTGACGCTCAGGAGGATCATGAAGGCCCATTTGAACGAGCGATACATCGAGTACAGGATGATCAGGATGAAGAGCACCGTCAGCGGGACGATGATGAACAGCCGCGCCTCGGCGCGCCGTTGACTCTCGTACTCCCCTTCCCAAGCGATGCGGTAGCCCCGGGGCAGCTCGACCTTGGCGTTGACGGCCGTGATGGCGGCGGCGACGGCGCTCCCAAGGTCGCGGCCACGCACGCTGTACTTGATGGCGACGTAGCGCTGGTTGCCTTCGCGGTAGATCTCCGAGCCTTCGTCGCGCTCTTCGACCTTGCACAGCTGGGCCAGCGCGACGCGTTGACCCGTCGGGGAGAGCAGGCGGATGTTCTCGATGGCCTCTTTCGTGTTGCGGTACTGGGGGAGATACCGCACGACGAGGTCGTAGCGCTGCTCTCCTTGGAGCACCTGCGACAGGGCCCCGCCGCCGACCGCGGTCTGGATGGCGTCCTGGACGTCGGCGACATTGATCTGATAGCGGGCGGCCTGCTCGCGATCAACGACAAAGTTCGCGCTCGGTTGGCCCGTGGCGCGGAGCACGCCCAGGTCTTCGATGCCCCGGACCTGCCGCATGACGTCGGCGATCTGATCGGCCTTCTGCTCGAGCACGTGCAGATCATCGCCGAAGATCTTGGTGGCGAGCTGGCCTTTGACCCCGCTCACCGCCTCTTCCATGTTGTCCGCGATCGGCTGCGAAAAGCCCCAGACGGCGCCAGGGATCTTGGACAACTCGTCGTTCATGGCGGCGATGAGCGCGGTCTTGTCCTGGTGGAGGGCGGCACGCCACTCGCCCTTGGGCTTGAGATCGACGAAGTACTCCGTATTGAAGAAGCCCGTGTGATCCGTGCCGTCGTCTGGGCGCCCCACCTGGCTCGAGCACTGTATCACTTCCGGCCACGAGCACAGAACGATCCGGGCCCGGTTCGCCACGCGAATGGCTTCGGTGGGGCCGACGCTCGGCGCCAGCGAGCCGCGCACCCACAGCGCGCCTTCGTCGAGATGTGGTAGGAATTCGGAGCCGATCAGACCAGTAAGCAGGATCGCGAGCACGAGGCTGCCGCCCGCGATGGCGACGGTCATGGTCCGTCGCCGGATCGCGATCATGAGGGAGGTGGTATAGAGCTCGGTGAGCCGCGCCAGGACGCGATTGGGCCGCTCATGGGCGCCCTTGGAGAAGAACAAGCTCGCGAGCGCCGGGGCGACGAGCATCGAAAACGCGATGGCCCCGAGGAGCGCGAAGGCGACGGTCCACGCCATCGGCCGGAACAGGCGACCCTCCACGCGCTCGAGCGTGAAGATCGGCAAGTACGCCGTGATGATGATGGCGATCGCATAGAACACCGGCCGCTGCACCTCGTGGGCGGCGTCGAAGATCCTCTGCACGGGCGTGCGCGTGTCGGCGGCGGGCCGGGCCAGGTGGCGCACGATGTTTTCAACCATGACGACGGCGCCGTCGACCACCATCCCGAAGTCCAGTGCGCCAAGGGAGAGCAGGTTGGCGGGGATGCCCTTCAGGTTGAGGCAGGTCGCGGCGAACAACAAGGAAAACGGGATCGTGAGGGCGACGATCACGGCCGCACGCGCGTTGCCGAGAAACAGAAACAGGACGATGATGACGAGGACGATGCCCTCGGTGAGGTTGTGGAGCACCGTGTGCGTCGTATAGCGGACCAGGTCGCTCCGGTCGAGCATCGGGACGACGCGGACGCCCGCCGGCAGGATGTGATCGTTCAGCTCCTGCACCTTGGCGTGGATGCCGCGCAACGTCGGGTCAGCATCGGCGCCCTTGCGCAGCAGGACGATGCCCTCCACCACGTCGTCGTCATCGACGAGTGTGCCGTCGGCGCGGCGCAGCGCCCGGGCGAACCGCCCGAGGCGGATCTTCTCTCCTTGCGAGACTACGGCGATGTCCTTCACCCGGAGCGGCGTGCCGTTCCGGGTGACGAGGACGGTGTTCTCTACGTCCTGGGTGTTGCGCACGAGACCGACTTCGCGGACCGTGATCTGCTGCGCACCAGCCTCGATGAAGCTGCCGCCGGCGTTCGCGTTGTTGCTGGCCAGCTGTTGCTCGACCTGGCTGAGGCTCAGGCCGTAGGCAATGAGCTTGTTGGGATCAACGCGGACTTGATACTCGCGGGTCGGGCCTCCGAAGCTCGACACGTCGACCACGTTGGGGACGGCTTTCAAGTGTTTCTCGACCACCCAGTCTTCGAGCGACTTGAGCTCCATCGCGTCGTAAGCGGGGTTCGTGCTCTTGAGCGTGAAGAAGTAGATCTGCCCGACGGGGCTCCAATCGGTCCCCATTTGAGGGGTGATCCCCGGCGGCAACGCGACTTGCGAGAGGCGCTCGAGCACCCGTTCCCGGTTCCACGCGTTGTCCGTCTTGTCGTCGAAGACGAGATCGACGGTCGAGAGCCCGAAGAGCGAGAACGAGCGCTGGCGCACCACCCCTGGGATCCCGTTCATCGCGGTCTCGATGGGGATGGTGATCTGTTGCTCTACCTGCTCGGCGGAGATCCCGGGCCACTGGGTGATGATGTCGACGTAGTTGTTGGCGACGTCGGGATAGGCTTCGACCGGCAGTTGATGAAACGAAAGCGCGCCCCAGAAAAACAAGAGGAGGGCGGCCGACAAGACGAGCACCCGGTTATTGAGCGCGAAGTCGACCGCCCAGCGGATCATCGCCTACGGCTCCCGGCTACTGTTGGACCGAGTTCTGGAATGCCAACGCATCCGACACCACGCGGGCGCCGGGTGCAATCCCACTCACGACCTCTTGCAGGTTCCCCGGGAGCGTCCGCCCGGCGACGACTTCCTGGCGGCGAAACGTTCCTTCGCCGGTGGGGGTGTAGACCCACTCCCGGTCGCGGAGGTGGAGGATCGCGGTCGCCGGGACGCTGGCGTGGCGCTCTCCGGAGGTGCCGTGGAAGATCGCCGTGACGAACATCCCGAGCTTCAAAATCCCCGGATTTTCAACCTCCAGCCGGACCTTCGCCGTGCGGAGGGTCGGGTCCAAGACGGGCAGGATATGGCTGATGCGTCCCTTGAGGACGCGGCCGGGATAAGCCGTCACGCGGATGTCCGCGTACTCGCCGCCGTGTACTTGCGCAATGTCGTTCTCGTACACGTCGCACAGAATCCAAACGTGCGACATGTCCGAGATGGTGAAGGGATTCGGCGGCGTCAACGCGACGACGGCCGAGCCGTTCGTGATCTGCTGGTCGGTGATCACGCCGGCAATCGGCGCGCGAATCTCAACGATGCCGGACGGGTCGGGATCGGCTCCCGTGGGCTGGTCGGGATTGGCGCCGAGGGCGTGGAGATGTTCCGTCGCCGTCTGCTTGTCGACCAGCGCGTTGTCCGCAGTCGTTTGGGCGATTTCGAGGGCGCTCTTGGGAATCGCTCCCACCTCGAACAACGCCTTGGCACGATCCAACTGGATCTTCGCCAGGCGCTCGTTGCGCAGCGCCTTGAGATAGTCCGAGTAGGCCCCGGCGACGTCGGTGCTGCGGACTTTGAAGAGGACTTGATCGGTTTGCACCGTGTCGCCGAGTTGCGCGTCCATTTCGACGATGCGTCCGGAAACGAGGGACGGAACGGGAACCTGCCGCCGCACGTCCGGGGCCACGACGCCCTGAACGTTGAGCTCCGGCGCCGCGACGAACTCCCCCGCCGTGACCAGCGAGAATCGCTCCGCGTGCTCGACCGTGAAGCCGTTGGGGTCGAATGCGGGCACCACCGTGGTCGGCACCGACCCGGTCGCAGGGGGCGTGTGGGGCTCCGCCCTGACTTTCCGTTCGCACCCGCTCGTGAGCAGGCTCAGACACAGCGAGCCGGACCCGGCGACGACGATGGCGCGCATCATGGCGACGGAACCTCGAGTGGTGCGCCCACGGCGCGCTCGAGGTCGGCGCGCGAGGCATTGGCGAGACTGAGGGCATCCGCAAAGGCGCTTTGGGCGTCGAGGAGACTGCGTCGCGCGTCGAGGACTTCGAGCGCCGACGAGCCGCCGAGCGCGTAGCTCGCCGAGGCGACGCGGTACGCTTCGCGCGCCGAGGGAAGCAGTTGGTCGCGGATGAAAGTCACCTGGCGGAGGGCCGTTCGTGCCGTCGCGTAGGTCGAGCGAACATCTTGCTCCACGGCCGCGCGGGTGTCGGCGGCCGCCGCGACGAGTTCCGCAGTGCGGTGACTCGCTTCGGCGATGTCCCCCGCCGTATGCTGCCAGAAGAAGATCGGCACGGCCATCGTGAGTCCGAAGGAGTACTGCGGCGACAGCGACTGGGTGTTGTCGTGAACGGCGCTGGCAAAGAAGTCGGGGAGCCAAGATTCTCGCGCGAGCGCGGTGGCGGCCCGGGCGCCCGCGACCTGGCTTTCGGCGCTGCGGAGGTCAGGACGGGCGCTCAGGGCGAGGGGCACGAGGGTCGAGAGCTCGGGCAGCGGGGGCGGCACCGCCAGCGTGTCACTCGGCGCGAGCGGCGTCCCTACGGGTTCGCCGAGAAAGCGGTTCAATGATGCCTCGGCGGTGGCGATGTCGCGCTCATTGGCGATGAGGGCGTTCTCGGCCTGCGCGAGGTCGACCTGGGCTTTGATCACGTCGAGCTTCGCTACGTCGCCCGCCTTGAACCGGGCATCGGTCTTCTTGAAGAACTCCTCGGCGAGGCTCCGACTCTCCCGCAGGTCGCTGCGATGTCGCAGGGCGACGAGCAGGGTGTCGTACTCGGCGGCCGTCTGTGCAGCGATCTGCTGCCGCAGCGCGGCATATCCGGCATCGAAGGACCGGACATCGGCTTGGGCGACGTCGTAGCGCAGGCGCAGTTTGTCTGGGAACGGCACCGTGACCGCCGCCGCCACGGTCGTCGTCGTTTGGGGGTAATCAGCGTGCTGGTCTCGCACGGCGGTCAGGGTCGGGTCCGTAATTGCCAGCGCTTGGACTCGGCGAGCGCGCGCTTGCGCGGCCCGTTCGCGCGCGGCCACGAGTTGCGGATTGCGCGCCAGGGCCCGCTCAATGGCTTCCCGCCGCGTGAGCGAGACGGGGGCGGCGACCGTGTCCGATCGCTGTGCTCGAGCCCCAGTCGGCGGCAAGGCCAGCAGCAGGACGAGCACGCCGACGACGGCCAGTCTCTGGTCTGCGCTCGTCGCGTACATCAGGCCGTACCCGACCCCCGCTTGAAGGGATCTCGCGAGTGACGCCCGTCCAGGTCCGCATCGGACAGCGGGGATGGTTACGTCGGCGCGTGAACGATCGGCGCCGCACCGCAGGGACGGGTTTGGTGTCGCCGCGCGGCCTCCCCCCGAAACTTGCAACGTATCGGAAGCGCGCGTTAAGAAGCAATACGGAGCGCGGGCAGGCGTCGCTAAGATCTCATAAAGGCGCCCGCGGCGGCATCGGCCGGCAATCGCAGGGTGAAGACGCTCCCGCCGCCCGGCCGTGGCGTGTAGACGAGGGTGCCACCTTGCAGCTCGGCGAGTCCTCGGGCGATCGCCAACCCCAAGCCCGCTCCCCCGACGTCGCCCGGGCTGTCGACGGGCCGGTAGAACGGCTCGAAGATGCGGCTCGCTTCGGGCGGCGGGATGCCAGGCCCGCGATCCGCGACGGCGAACACGAGGCCGTCGCCGTCACGTCGCGCCGACAATTCGATCGGGGATGTAGGGGGCGTGTAACGGGCGGCGTTGCTCAAGAGGTTGCCGAGAATCCGCAAGGATTGGACGAAGTCGAACCGTCCGACGAGGGCGGGCTCGCTCAAGTCGATTTGCGTCTCGACCGGGTGGTCTTTCAGCACGCCGGCCGTCTGGCGTACCGCTGCGCCGACCAGGTCTTCGGCCGTATTGAGCTCCGGCTGGACCGGCATCGCCCCCGCCTTCAGGCGGGAGAGGTCGAGCAGATCGCCGACCAAGTGGCCAAGCCGGTCGGCTTGTTCCCCGATCGCGACGGCATTCGCGTCGCCCCGGGCCGCGCCCGCCTCGGCGAGCGCCTTGATGGTCGTCAGGGGCGTGCGCAGGTCGTGGGAAACGGAGGCGAGGACGACGTCCTTCAAGCGATCGGCTTCCCGCAGCGCCTCCGCGTGTTCGGCAGCGGCCACGAGCCGCACGCGCTCGACGGCGAGGGCGGCGTAGTACGCGAGCGCGTCGAGAAAGCGCCGGCGCGCCGGATCGAGGGCGATCGGTAACGCGTGCCAGAGGTAGAGCACACCCTCGGTCCGCCCGTGCGCCTGCAGCGTCATCAGGACGCTCAGCTGGCCAGCGGCGGCGTAGGCGGGCTTGAGCGCTTCGGGTCCACCCTCTCCCGCCGGGTGGTCCGCGCGTTCGACCACGACGAGGCGGCGAAGCGCCTCGAGATCGGGAGGAGGGCTCGGATCCGCCGTCGCGGGGGACGCGACGAGCAGGCGCACGGTGCCCTGGTCTCGGCCATAGATCCGACAACTCGACACCCCGAGGGACGTGCGAATCAAGTCCGCGATCCCGCTGAGCGACTCCTCTGCGCGGCCCGCGCTCAAGATTTCGGCGCCCACTCGGCCGAGGGACGCCACCTCACCCGCGCGGCGTTCGGCCTCGGCGGCCCGCGCCCCTTCGCGCGTGAGGAGGTGCGTGGTGACCGCCGCGGTGGTAAGAAAGGCTACGAGGACGACCCAGTCGAGGGGTTTGTCGACGGACAGGAGGTCGTAGGGCAGCTGAAAGAAGAAGTCGATGGCCAGGAATCCGGCGGTCGTGAGCGTGAACCCGAGCGCCCGCCCTCCGCTTAAGCTGCCGCCGAGCATGACGAGCAGATACGTGAGCGCGGCGTGGATCGTATCGACGCCCTCGCGGCAGACCCGCAGCACGACCGTCGCGGTGACGAACACCGTACCCCAGATCACCCACGCCCACAGCCGCGCGCGAGTCACGGCGCGTTACGCGGGGAGTTCGACGCGGTAGCCCACCCCGGGCTCGGTCACGATCAGCTCAGGGCGGGCGGCGTCCGCTTCGACCTTGCGCCGCAGGTTGGTGACGTGAACCCGCAGGTACTGCTGGGGATTGCCGGACGCCTCGCCCCACACGGCGTCGAAGATCTGCTGGTGCGTGAGAGTCCGCCCGGCGTTCGTGACGAGGGCGCGCAGGATGTCCCACTCGATCGGGGTGAGGTGTATGGCGATCTCGCCCCGGCTGACGCGGCGCTGGAGCAAGTCGATGGTGAGGCCGTAGGCTTCGATCACGGTCGGCACGTCGTCCGCTGCTGGGAGCCGCGCGCGCCGCAACACCGCGCCTACCCGCGCCACGAACTCCGGCGTGCTAAACGGCTTCGTGACGTAGTCATCGGCGCCCGCATTGAGGAGCTGGACCTTTTCGGCGTCGGAGTGTCGGGCGGACAGCACGACGATCGGCACGCGCGACCACGAGCGAACCTCGCGGCAGACGTCGAGTCCCGCGAGGTCCGGGAGGCCGAGATCCAACACGATGAGGTCGGGTCGGGCCGTCGCCGCGATGTCGATCCCTTCCCTGCCCGTGGGCGCCTCGAGCACGCGGTCGGCGATGGGTCGCAGGGCGTTGCGCAGCGCGCGGCGGATCGGGGCGTCGTCCTCGATAACGAGGAGGGCGCGCGCGCGTACCTCCCCTGTCGGCACCGTCGGGTTAGTGGTTCGTGTCCCGGCCATCGACGGTTCGAGTCCCCTCGCCCAGTGGTGCTCGCCTTCCCGGGGCGTCGATCCCCGTGTGCGCCCCACCCCTATCCTAATGACGTGCGCGCGGGTTTGCCCGGAATTCGCGGTCGGTGCGGGTCGCGGGAGGGGCGGCGCGGGAACCCGGGCCGGCGGCGGTTGACAAATGGGGTGCATCGAGCGAATTTTGCCCGCGAGCGATCACGAACCAGCGACTGTTCCGAGGACTGGGTTGCCGCCCCGGTCCTCGACTGTTTCTGGCGCTCTCACTGGGAGACCCTGTATGGAAGTGACTGTAGGCGAAGGTGACCGACTGGAATACGTTCTGAAGCAATTCCGTCGGCAGATCACGAAGGCAGGGCTATTCCAGGACATGAAGCGGAAGCGTTTCTACGAGAGCCCGGGCGCTCTACGGCGGCGCAAGGATAAGGCGGCGGCCCGCCGTAAGGTGAAGTCCGCCAGACGCCGCGAACACCATTAAGTCCAGAGGAGTACCAGTACGATGGCACGCATCACCGGTATCGTGAAGTGGTTCAACGACGCGAAGGGGTTCGGTTTTATCACGCCCGAGAACGGCGAGAAGGACTGCTTCGTGCACCACACCGCGATTCAAGCGCAGGGGTTCAAGTCGCTCGCTCAGGGCGAGCGAGTCGAG
>DATLKW010000183.1:0-13151 GCA_035538175.1 Gemmatimonadales bacterium
CCTTCCGCCCCGGCGTAGTCAAACCGTCCCTGCGTCCACACCACGAACAGCGTCGAGCCCGGCCGATACTCCCACCGCAACTCGGCGGTCGAATTGAAGATCTTCTCGTTGAACCCGTTGACGGGGGTGGCGTACGGCCGGTAGCGGGCGGCGAAGGCCTGGGCCCCGGGATCGGCAAGCTCCTGCGGGTTGGAGAAGGTGCCCTTGCTGACGAACGGCTGGGCGTATAGCTGCAGCGTGAGCACCGTGCTCAGCACGTAGTCGACGCGCCCCGTGAGGAAGGCGTCCTTGCGGTTGAGGTGGGCGAACAAGTAGTGCGTGCCAGTCGTGTCCGTGATGCGGGGGAGCGGCTGGACGTCCTTCACTTGGTGTGTCGCACTCAACGTGAGCGACGTGTTAAACTGGGACGCGATGCGATAGGTGACCTGGGCGTTCCCGCTGAACGAGCTCGAGTGGCCGCCGTCACTGCGCAGGTAGTTGTACCACGCGTACGGCACGAACGCGGGCCGCCCGTCCCCATCGATTTCCGCCCATTGGGCGATGTAGGGATCGACCCGGACCGCCGGTCCCCCGCGCGAGCAGTCGCGATCGCAGAAGGTGCTCCCGAGCTGCCCCCCGGTGATCCCGGTATGCAGCCACCAGCCGTTCTTGAACTGCATGTGCACGTTGGTGTTCGCCGCCCGCTCGACCGGCGTCCCCCCCGCCGTCCAGTACTGCCACCAGTTGAAGTTCCAGAACGCCAGCTGATAGGGCCCCGCCGGGTGCAGCGTCGTCAGCCCGAACCACGTGCTCCAGCTCTGCTGGTCCGCCTGCCGCAAGAACCCGATGTCGTTCACCTCGAAGCCGGGCGAGCGGCGCTGATAGCTCGTCTCGAACCGGGTCATGCCACCGCCCAGCTTCGAGAAGAACAGCTCCTGCGCGTTCCCCACGAGGGTGGTACGCGTCGCGTCGTAGACGAGCCCCGAGTAGGGACGTTGATAGAAGTGGACGGGGTCGCGCTGGGTGCTGGCGATCGCCGCCGGGGTGCCCGCGACGCGGCTCAGGTCGAACGACCCCGAGACCTGGTAGTGCCCGCTCGAGAAGCGGTGTCGGAAATCCAGCGCGCCGACATACGCGCTCCGCCGCAGCAGGGTGTCGGTCCAGCGATCGAGGCTCCGGTCGACGGCGGTGAACATGCCACCCAGCGAGCTTTCACCGTTGCGGAAGTCTTGCTGCGGTCGCACCACGACGTAGTTGGTGGTGGGCTCCATCGTCTCGCCGAGCGGGCTCACGGCGCGCTGGGTCAGGGCGTCGAGGACACCGACGGTCTGCCCGCCGGGGAGCCGGCCCGTGAGCTTCGCCGCCCCGTAGATCGTGGTCCGGACGGGCGACCCGGGCTCACCGTAGTCGAGCTGCGGGGAGCGGCCGATGCGGCGCGTGTAGAACAGCCCTTCGCCAAAGCAGTTCACCGCATTGCAGTCGACATCGAAGCGGAAGATGCCGGCGCCTTGGACGAAGAAGGGGCGCCGCTCCTGGAAGAAGGTCTCGAACGCCGTGAGGTTCAGGACCGCCGGATCCGCCTCGACCTGGCCGAAGTCGGGGTTGACCGTGGCGTCGAGGGTGAGGCTCGACGTGAGGCCGTAGCGCAGGTCGCCCCCGGCGGTCACCTCCTGCGACCGGCCGAACGCGCTCGCGCTCGGCACCGACACGTTCTTGGTCACGACGTAGGGCGCGAATTCGGGCCGACGCGGCGAGGGGAGGTCTGAGAACCCCCCCAGCTCTCCGAGCTGCGAGGAAATGGCCTGCAGCGAATTGCGGTACACGGGCCAGCTCACGCGCTCGTTGTAGCGCTGCAGGTCGCGCCAGATGCCGAACCCGAACACGTTCGTCTTCCGCGGCACGTAGCGGAGCTGCGTGAGCGGGATGCGGAACTCGGCGGTCCAGCCGAGCGAATCGACCTGCGTCGCCACCTCCCACACCGCGTCCCAGGCGTCGTCTTCCTGCACGTCGTTGTAGATCGCGTAGTCGCGCTTCACCCCCGCCGGGTTGACGGCGAACTCGTAGCCCGAGCGCCGGTCGTGGTAGGAGTCGATCATGATCTTCAGCTGATCGGTGGCCGCGCGGACGTCGCGGCGGGCGAGCAGCTTGAGGATGCTGTCGGGGTGTGGATCGAAGGCGCGGATGAAGACGTAGAGGTTGCGGTCGTCGTAGGCGACCTTCGCTTCGGTGCGAAACCGGGGATCGCCGTCCTCGCGGGGCTGAAACTCGCGGAACGCCGTGATCGGCGGCGCGACCCGCCACACCGGGTCGTCGTCGCGCCCGTCGATGACCACGGGCGCGGTAGTCCGGACGGCGGTGGCGTGGGTAGCCGTGGCCCCGGCCGGGCGGCCCGGGCCGGCGGCGGCCGGGGCGCCCGCGACTTGCAGGAGGCAGACGACGAGCACGGCTGACGGCACGGTGCGATCCCCGCTTCGGTAGTCGGACGGTTAGACAGGTGCTACGAGAGAAGGGTTGGTAGGGTTCCAGCGGTAACAAGACCATGACAGAAGCCCCCGGGATCGCTCCCGGGGGCTTCTCCGTGTCGCCGGCGACGGGCAGCTAGTTCTGGCGGGCCGCGAGGCTCGGCTCGAGAGGGGTCTCGGCGTCGAACACCAAGTGCCCGGCTTCGAAGCGAGCACCTCGCAAGGCAAGTGTCAGCACCTCGTCAAGGCTGTCGACCAGGTGCACCTCAAGCGTCTTGCGGACCTCCTCGGGCAGATCGTCCAAGTCCGCCGCGTTGTCGCGCGGCAGGACGATCGTGCGGATGCCCGCGCGCACAGCACCCAGCACCTTCTCCTTGACGCCCCCGATCGGCAGGACGCGTCCCCGCAGCGTGATCTCGCCGGTCATGGCCAAGTCGTGACGCGCCGCCCGCCGGGACAGCGCCGACACGAGCGCCGTCGCCATCGTCACCCCCGCCGACGGTCCGTCCTTCGGAATCGCCCCCGCCGGCACGTGGATGTGGACGTCCGAGGCGCCAAGGGCGTCCCTCGGGATCCCGAGCTGATCCGCGTGCGACTTGGCGTAGGTAAGTGCGGCGCGTGCTGATTCCTTCATCACGTCGCCGAGCTGGCCCGTGAGCACGAGCTCGCCCTTGCCCCGCATCACGCTCGCCTCCACGAACATGATGTCGCCGCCAACCGGCGTGTAATACATGCCGGTAGCCACGCCAGCCTGGTCTTCGCGCGCCTTGCGCTCGGGGTGAACCTTGGGCCGCCCGATCAGGTCGTTCACGTCGCCCCCGTCCACCCGCACGCGCTCCGCCCGGCCGTCGGCGATCTGCCGGGCCACCTTGCGACCCAGCTTGCCGATCTCGCGCTCGAGCTGCCGGACCCCGGCTTCGCGCGTATAGCTCGTCACCACCTCCGCGAGCGCTGCGTCCGTGATCTCGAGCTGCCCGGGCACGAGCCCGTTGTCGCGCAACTGCCGCGGCACCAGGTAGCGCTTGGCGATCTCGAGCTTCTCGCGCTCGGTGTAGCCCGCGAACGTGACGGTCTCCAGCCGATCGAGCAGCGGTCCCGGAATGCTCTGCAGGAAGTTCGCCGTCGCGATGAACAACACCTCCGACAGATCGAACGGGACCCCGAGGTAGTGATCCGTGAACGAGTCGTTCTGCGCCGGATCGAGCACCTCGAGCAGCGCCGCCGCCGGATCCCCTTGGAACGACACGCCGAGCTTATCCACCTCGTCCAAGAGGAAGACGGGGTTCTTGGCGCCTGCCTGCTTCATGCCCTGGATGATGCGACCCGGCATGGCGCCGACGTAGGTCCGCCGGTGCCCACGGATGTCCGCCTCGTCGCGCGCGCCGCCGAGCGAGATCCGCACGTACGGCCGCCCCATGGCCCGCGCGATCGACTTGGCGATCGACGTCTTCCCGACGCCCGGCGGGCCGACGAAGAGGAGGATCGACCCCTTCGGCTCATGGTCGTCCGCGTTGCCCGGCGCCGCACTCTGGGGGGCACGCTGGCGCAGCTGGCGCACGGCGAGGAACTCGAGGACCTGGTCCTTGACGTCCTTCAGGCCGTAGTGGTCCTGCTCCAGGATCTCGGAGGCGCGCTTCAGATCGAGGGCCTCTTCCGCGCGCTTGTTCCACGGCAACTCCGCCATGGTCTCCAAGTAGGTGCGGATGACCTGCGCCTCCATAGAGTCGCGGTTCGCCCGCTCCAGCCGCTCGAGCTCGCGGTCGACTTCCTTGCGCGCGGCTTCCGGCAACTCCAGGGCCGCAAACCGCTTCTTGAGCTCTCCGACCTCGCCCGCTTCGTCCCCTTCTCCGAGCTCCTTCTTGATAGCCTTCAGCTGCTCGCGCAGGAACATCTCACGCTGCCGCTCGCCCAATTCCTCCTGCACCTGCGACTTGATGTGCTCCTGCGCGTCCAGGACGCCGATCTGGCGCTGGACGTGGATGAGCACCCGCCGCAGCCGCTCCTCGACCGCGAGCGTCTCGAGCAGGGCCTGGCGCTCCAGCGGGGGAATCTCGAGATACCCGGCCACGAGATCCGCCAATTCCCCGGCGTCTTCCACGCCCTCGAGCACCTGGCGCACGACCTCTTCGGGCAACCCCGCCTTTTGTCCGAGCTCCGCCGCCCGCTCGCGGGCTTCGCGGTGCAGGGCAACGAACGCCGGGTCTTTGGGGTCGATCGGCGCCAAGTCCTCGGCCGTCCGCACCACGGCCTCGAGATAGCGGCCGTTTTCCGTGTAGTGGATCGCCACCGCGCGCCGCTCGCCGTGCAAGAGGAGCTGGACGCCGCCGATCCCGCGCTGGATCTGGGTGATCTTGGCAATGGTGCCCGTCGTGTACAGGACACCCGGGGTCACGGCGTCAACGTTCTCGCGTTGGGCGACGGCGAAGATCAGCCGCGGCTCGCCCTTCTGGGCGGCTTCGATGGCCCGGAGCGTCGCTGGACGCCCCGCGCCGATGGGAATGGACACACCGGGGAAGAGCACTACTTCCCGCAGCGGAAGGACCGGGAGCGTCAGGCGCTCGGTCTGAGGGGGAGACTCACCCCGAGGGTTAGTTTTGGTCATGGTGTCCTCGCGTCGTCGCAGGCTTCATGCCACTCGTAAACGCCCGAATGAGCGCGGGCGTTCCGCGACGCCGCCGTCAATTCGGCAGACGCTGCCGAATAGCCACCGCGCGACGCAGCACCCCGGTCGTGCTGGCGGGCGTGCCGTAAGTCAAAAGGCGCTTGCAGGTTGCCCGCCCGCTTCGGGGCGGCTAATCTATCCGCGCGCACTTCACGCGGCCGCTTGATGAACGACATGGATAAGGCCCTCGCCGCCCGGTTAACCCAGGCCCTGGGCGCGAGCTACACGCTCGAAGGTGAGATAGGGCGGGGGGGCATGGGCGTGGTGTTCAACGCCCGCGACGAGCGTCTCAAGCGCCGCGTCGCCATCAAGGTCCTGCCCCCCGAACTCGCCTTCCGCGAGGAGATCCGGCTGCGGTTCTTGCGCGAGGCGGAGACGGCCGCGCGCCTGTCCCACCCCCACATCGTGCCGATTCATTCTGTCGGCGAGGCGCCCGACGGACTCGTGTACTTCGTGATGGCCTTCATCGACGGGGAGTCGCTCGGGGCGAAGCTCAAGCGCCGGGGCCGGCTGCCGCCCGACGAGTCCCGCCGCATCATGCTGGAAACGGCCGACGCGCTGGGGGCCGCCCATGCCCTCGGCATCATCCATCGCGACGTGAAGCCCGACAACATCTTGCTCGAAGGCAGCCGGGGTCGCGTGGTGGTCACCGATTTCGGCATCGCCAAGGCCCTGTCGTCGACCACGGGCCCCGCGACACTCACGGCGACCGGCGTGGCGATCGGGACGCCGCACTACATGAGCCCCGAGCAGGCGGCGGGGGACCGAGAGATCGACGGACGCTCGGACATCTACAGTCTCGGGGTCGTGGCCTTCCAGATGCTCGTGGGCGAGCTGCCGTTTCAAGCGCCCACCGTGCCGGGGGTCCTCATGAAGCACATCACGGAGCGACCGCCTCTCATCACCGACCGGCGGCCGGAGGTGCCTGAGGACCTGGCCGCCTGCGTGATGCGCTCGCTCGAGAAGGATCCCGAGGACCGTTGGCCCACGGCGGACGCGCTGCGCCGTGCCCTGGAGGCGCGCAGCGCCACCCTGTCGAAGCCGCGGCGTCCGAGCGGCGGGGCCGCGGTGCGCTCTCCCGTCTTCCCATCGCCCGTTGTGGCCCCCCGGCCCGCGCGCGAAGCGGATTGGGGCCCGGGGGCGCGGAGGGGGCCGGGGGGGCCCGGGGCACTGCGGAGCGCGCGAGAGCGCGAGCCGCGGGCTCCGGGGCCGACGCTCGCCCCGACGGGCGAGCCCGAGATCGTGCGGGACCTACGGAGCCGGTTTGTGACGTGGGCGTCGGTGTGCGGCTCGCTCATGATGATCAACATCGCCACCGGCGCGCATCACACACCGAGCTGGTCCTTGGTCGTCGCGGCGATTTGGGCGGGGACCCAGCTGATGCCGCGCTACGTGCGCCTGTGGCACGCGGGCTACTCGTGGCGGGACGTCCTCGCCCGGCCCCCGGCCCCCGACGCCATTGAGGCGCGGCTCACGCCGGGCGGTACCCGCCCCGTGGAGCTCCCGCGCGCCACGAGCGACGAGTTCGGCCACGACGCCGACTCGATCCAGCAAGCCCGCAGCGATCGCCGGGCCATCTTCCGGATCGTCGAGCGCCTGCCCAAGTCGGAGCGGAAGCTCTTGCCCGACATCGTGGCCACCGCCGACGCGCTGTTGAACCGCGCGGAGGAGCTCGCCCGTACACTCTTCGCGATGAGCGGCAGCGTCGACCGGGGCGCGCTCGCGCGCTTAGACGAGAAGATCGAGGCGACCAAGCGGCAGCCCGAGAGTGCCGAGCGCGACCGCCAGATCAGCCTCCTCAGTCGCCAGCGACGGGCGCTGACCGACCTCGTGACTCGCCGCCAGCTGGTGGAGGATCAACTCGAGTCGTGCGTGCTGGCGATGCAGAACGTCCGCTTCGACCTCTTGCGCCTGCGCTCGGCCGGCGTGGCGGTGGCCCTCGACGACTTGACCCGCGCGACGCAGCAGGCCCGCGCGTTGTCGCGGGACGTGGACCACGTCATCGCCGCGGCCGGCGAAATCCGCGAAGTCCTCGGCGATCAGCGCGGCGCGTAGGCCAGGCCGCGCTCGCAGCGCCCGACCTGGAGGGGCGCGTCGGGGGGCTCGATTCCAAATGTGACGAGCGTGAGGAATAGGGTGGCGGCCTCGTCACAGCGGCCGGCGCGCAGCGCGGCCCCGGCGCGGAGCTCGTACAGCGTCGCCCACCCCGGGCGCGCCGCGATGGCGACGCCCAGGACGCTGTCGGCCAGGGGCGGGGGGCCGGCGAACGCGAGCGCCGTCAGGGCGTCGCGGAGCCCGGGGGTGGGCCAGGGGTGGCGGTAGGTCCCGCGGCCCCGGGCGAGGGCCTCCCCAAGCTCCGGCACCGCTTCCCTCCACCGGCCAGCGCGCGCCGCGAGCGCCGCGAGACCGGCCTCCGCCTCCGCGGAGTCCCCGCCGCGGGCAAGCACCTCCCGGAGGAGCGCCACGCGGAGGGTCGTGTCCCCCCGCCGCGCGGCGAGGACCGCCGCGATGCGCAGCAGCTCCGGATGCCGCGACCGGGCGAGAGCCCGCGGGATCGCACTGTCGGCAAACGTCGTGTCACCCATCCGCATGCGCGCCCAGGCGAGACGACCGATCCAGACCGGGTCCGCCGGCGCCGCGTCGTGCGCGGCACGGGAGAGCTCGAGCGCCGTCGCCAGGGTGCGCGCCGCCGTCATCGCCCGGGCAAACAACGCGGGGGACGTGCCGGGCACCTCGCCCGCGCTGGAGCCGATCGCCGCGAGGGAGTCGAAGACCCGGGCGTCCCACACCTGGTCGAGAAAGCGCCGGGCAGCGACGAACTCGAGCCGAGGTCGATCGTCGCGATGCGTGAGGCTCGCGCGGGCGGCGAGCCGCGCGGTGCCCGCCTCGCCGAGCAACCGGCGCCCAAAGTGATCGCCCACGGAGTCGACCCCGAGCCACTCGTGGGCCAGTCCCCGCAGCTCCGTCCCGGGCGCGAGCAGCTCGGAGAGCCACGCACGGTCGTAGCGGAGCGGCTGCGCCGACGCGAGCACCATCAAATCGAGGTCGGTGGAGAACCACACCTCGACGTGGGGGAACACCGCGCGCAGGTTGGCCACGACGCCCGCGACCACCGGCAGCGGTAACTGGTAGAGCTGCACCCACTGGCAGAACACGCCGTCGTCGGAAAGCCGGCGCCGCACCGTCTCGAAGAACTCCGGGGTGTAGAGGGTCGCGACGCCGGCGACCCAGGGGTTCGAGGGCTCGGAGACGATCACGTCGGCCCGCTCGGGTTCGAGCTGCAGGGCGCTGCGGGCGTCATCGAGCACCGCCGACACCGTCGGCCGCCGGAGCACCCCGGCGTTCACCCCCTCGAACCAGTGGCTCATCTCGAGCACCGCCGGCTCGAGCTCCACCACGCGCACCCGCTCCATGCCGGGCACGGCCGCGAGCACCCGCGACGTGACGCCTGAGCCGAAGCCGATGACCACCGCCGAGCGCGCCCGCGGGCGGGCGGCGGCGGGCGCGAGACCGAGCATGATCTGCGTGTCCATGTCGCCCTGATCCGACGCATCGACTTTGCCGTTCAATCGCAGGGTGCGGCCCGTCAGACTCTCCCACACGCTCACCGTCGCGTTCCACCCTTCCCGGAACGCCAGCTGGCGAAAGCCGCGATGCTCGAGGAACGCGCGGCGAGCGGCGGGGGTCGCGAGCTGCCGCCCGTAGATCGCCGGCCCGAGGTCGATCAGGCGGGAGCTCCATCCCGGCACCCCGAGGGCGACGCCGAGCGTAACGCTCGCGAGCGCACCCGCGATGAGGACGGGCGCCTGCAAGGCGCGGTGTTCGGCCGACCGCTCGCGGACCCCGCGCGCCGCGAGCGCGGCGAGCCCGAGCGCGGCGAGGCCGTTGATCACGAGCCCGAACCTGATGGTGGTCTCCGTCCCGAAGGCCACGACGAAGACGAACCCCGCGAGCACCGCACCCGCAATGCTCCCGAGGGTGTTGAGCGCGTAGGCGACCCCCACGTCCCCCCCGCGGGCGCGGTCGCGCGGCGCCGCGAGGTCGGCGAGGAGGGGGAAGCTCAACCCCATGCCGATCGCCGGCACCACCACGACGGCGCCGACGGCGAGGCCCAGCAACACGAGGCGTGTCGTCGCCCCGAGGTCCGCGCGCTCGAAGACCGCCATTACATAGCTCGGCAGCACCGCAAAGAAGAGGATCAACAGCGCGGCCCCCGCGCCCGTGATCCCTTGCGCGACCGCCGCGTCGGCGGGCGTCGCGGGACGCCCGGCCCGGTAGCGGGCCACGAGCGTGCTCCCCAGGCCGATCCCGAGGAGGAAGGCGAGCAGCACCAAGGTGAAGGCATAGGTCGAGCCGCCGACCACCATGACGAGCACGCGCGTCCAGGCGATCTCGTCGAGCAAGGACGCGAAGGCCGTAAGGGCGAGGAGGACCATGGCCCAGCGGCGCAGGGCCTCGGGGCGCACGCGCGGTGGCGTCTGCGGGTCTGCCGCGGGGGCAGACGCGGGCCTCGGGTCAGGGGGCGGTTCGAGTCGTCCGGCGAGCGTGAGCGCCACGGCGCCGAGACCCAGGTTCACGGCCGCGGTGCCCCACAGAGAGAAGCGGACCCCGACGAACTCGATGAGCGCGAACCCGGCCAGCGCGGTGCCGACCACGGCGCCCAGGGTATTGAGCCCATACAAGCGGCCGAGAGCCTGGCGGAGCCGCTCGCGCTCGCCCCCCACGAACGCCCGCGTCAGGACCGGCAGGGTCCCGCCCATGAGCGTTGTCGGCACGAGCAGGACGAGCGCCGCGAGGCCGAAGCGCACCGCGACGCTCGCTGTCCCTCCGAGCGCGAAGGTTCGCGCCGACGCGATGTAGACCCGCCGTGCGAGGTCGAGGACGAAGGGCGAGAGCACGCCGAAGACGCCGATCGCGATCTCGAGCCACCCGTACAACGCGGCGGGCTGGGGATGGCGGTCCGCCCGACGCCCGAGCCACCACGCGCCGAGTCCCAGGCCTCCCATGTAGGCGGCCACGACGGTGGTGACGGATTGGATCGTGGAACCGAAGGCCTGGTACAGGAGCCGTACCCACAGGAGCTCATAGACGAGCCCCGTGGCACCAGAGAGAAAGAACAGCAGCGTGTACGCCCGAGCGGCGCTAGAACGCATGCAGCTCGCGCATGGCCTGCGCGAGATCGTCCACCTGTGGCAGGATGAAGTCCTCGAGCTCCGGGGCGTAGCCGACGAAGGTGTCCGTCGACGCGACGCGTTTCACGGGCGCGTCGAGCCAGGTGAAGCACTCGTCCGCGATCCGCGCGGCGATCTCGGCGCCGTAGCCCCAGGAGAGCGCGTCTTCGTAGGCGACGAGCACCCGGTTCGTCTTCCTGACGGACATGGCGATCGTCTCCCAGTCGACGGGCGAGAGGCTCCGGAGATCGATCACCTCGACGCTCACGCCCTCGTGCTCTTCGAGCTGCTTCGCCGCGACGAGCGCGCGCTGCACCACGGCGCCGTAGGTCACGACCGTCAGGTGGCGACCCTCGCGGACGAGCTTCGCCTTGGCGAACGGGATCATGAAGTTGGGGCCGGGATTGGGCGCCTTGTTGTAGGTCTGGCGGTAGAGGTGCTTGTGCTCGAGGAAGAGGACCGGGTCGTCGCACCGGATGGCGGTGCGCAACAGGCCGTTCGCGTCGAGCGCGGTGCTCGGGCAGACGACCCGCAGGCCCGGGACGGCCGTGAACACGACCGCGCCCGTCTGCGAGTGGTAGACCGCGCCGCCTTTCAGGTAGCCGCCGTACGTCACGCGCACCACGACGGGGCAGCTGAACGCGTTGTTGGAGCGCCAGCGCAGCGTCGCGAGCTCGTTGCGGAGCTGGTGATAGGCGGGCCAGATGTAGTCGAAGAACTGGATCTCGACGACGGGCTTCAGGCCTCTCGTGGCGAGCCCGATTGCCCGGCCGATGATGTTCGCCTCGGCGAGCGGCGAGTTGTAGACGCGCTCGCTGCCGAACTGCCGCTGGAGGCCCCAGGTGACCTTGAAGACGCCGCCCTTCCCCTTCACGTGCTCGAGGTACTGCTCGCGGCTCACGTCGGCGACGTCCTCGCCGAACACGAGGATGCGCGGATCGCGCGTCATCTCGTCCTTGAGACACGCGTTGAGCAGGTCCACCATGGTGGTGGGATCGCCGCCGAACTGCGGGTCGTCTTCGGTGTCGAACTGCTCCGAGGTCGGGTCGACGTCGGGGGAAAAGACGTAGCGGAGCGCCGTCTCGGGCGCGGGCTGTGGCGAGGCGAGCGCCATGTCGGCGGCAACCGCCACTTCCTCCTCCACGGCGCGCTTGATCACCTCGAGCTCCGGCTCGGTGGCGACGCCCTCGGCGATCAGCCGCTTCGGGAAGCTGTGCAGGCAGTCGTGGCGCGCGTCCTCCTCGCGCTCCTTGGGCGGTCGGTAGAGCACTTCGTCGTCGGACAGCGAATGCGAATAGGGCCGGATGACGTGCGCGTGCACGAGGGCCGGGCCCTTGCGCTGTCGCACGTAGTCCGCCGCGCGCGCCAGGACCTCGTAGGAGGCCACGGGGTCGCAGCCGTCGACCTCCTCGACCAAAAGGCCGGGGAAGGCGCGCACGAGCTTCGAGACGGACCCGCCCGCCGTCTGGATCTCGACCGGCACCGAGATGGCGTAGCCGTTGTCCTCGATGAGGAAGAGGATCGGGAGCTTCAAGTTGCTGGCGCTGTTCAGCGCCTCCCAGAACTCCCCCTCGCTGGTCGTGCCGTCGCCCGCCGAGACGTAGACGATCTCATCGCGCTGGGACGGGCGATCGGAGACGGCGTCGACACGCTCGTAGCGGACCCAGGCCTCGGCACACCCCACTCCTTGCAGGAACTGCGTGCCGGTGGGACTCGACTGGCTCACGATGTTGAGCGCCTTGTGCCCCCAGTGCGAGGGCATCTGGCGCCCGCCTGAGTTGGGGTCGTCGGCCGCGCCCACGGCCGACAGCAGCATCTCGGTGGGGGTCATCCCCAGGCTCAGGCAGAGGGCGCGGTCGCGGTAGTAGGGATAGAACCAGTCGTAGGCGGGACGGAGGACCTTGCCAGCGGCGACGAGCACGGCCTCGTGCCCCGCGCCCGAAATCTGAAAGAAGATCTTGTTCTGGCGTTTGAGCTGGATCTCCTTATCGTCGAGCCGGCGCGACAGGAGCATCAGGCGGTACATGTCGAGCAGGTCGCCCTTGGACAGCGCCTTGGCCGCCCGCTGGGCGACGTGCGTCCGCGTAGCCATGGCACAAAGATAGTGGCCAGAGCAATATTTGCCGCCATGAACGACGCGGCGTGGCACGCGGTCCTCGGGCGCTTCCCCTACGCCCTCTGCGCGCTCACCGTGAAGCGTCAAGCGGACGAGCACGGGATGACGGCGAGCTGGGTGAGCCAGGCCTCGCTCGACCCGCCGATGGTGGTCGTGGCGGTCGAGAACACGTCGAAGACGATCGGGATGATCCGCGACGCGCACCAGTTCGCCCTGAACGTCCTGCTCGACGGGCAGCGCGAACTCGCCGGCAAGCTCGGCCGCGCCTCGGCCAGCACCCCCCACAAGCTCAAGGGCGTCAAGACGAAGCCCGCCCCCGTCTCCGGCGCCCCGATCCTGAGCGACGCGCTCGGGTGGGTCGACTGTCGGGTCGTGGCGACCCTCCCCGCCGGCGACCACACGCTCGTCCTGGGCGAGGTGGTCGAGGCGGGCGTGGAACACGCCGACGGCGCCCCCCTCACGCTTCAGGCGGCAGGCCTCACGTATCCGAGCTAGCCGTTCCGGCGCAGGGCCCCGGTCCGACGGTCGCTCGAAGACGATTTTCCCGCCCACGATGGTCGCCCGCACGCGCGCGGCCGCGAGCGACTCGGCTGGCATGGTAAAGAGGTTGCGGTCGAGCACCACGACGTCAGCGTCGTAGCCGGGCGCGAGCGCGCCGCGCGAGTGCTCGTCGAAGGTCGCGAAGGCGTTGCCGGCGGTATACGCGCGCAAGGCCTCCGCCAGGGACGTCTTCTGGTCCGGCACCCACCCGTTCCGATTCT
>DATLKW010000184.1:0-14880 GCA_035538175.1 Gemmatimonadales bacterium
ACCCACGACGAAATTCTTAATTAACCATCCGAGAGGTGTTGATGACCGCCACGATCTCGGCGCCGTTCGGGTACTGGGCGGCGACGCCGCCCGCGACCGCGAGGCCACTCTTGGAGGCGGCGAACTCGCGGGCGAGGCGCGTGATGGCGCCTGCGTCGATCCCGACGGTGGCCGAGACCTGTTCGGGCGCGTGGGCGTCGAGCGCCGCGCGCACGCGGGGGACGTCGGCGGGGAGGGGCGCGAGCCGTTCCCGGACGATGACGTGGGCGAGCGCGAGGGCGAGCATCCCCTCGGTGCCCGGGGCGGCGGCGATCCACTCGTCGGCGCTCATGCCGGTCAGCGCCAGGCGCGGCCCGACGTAAACGAACTTCGCCATCGCCCCCCCGTCGCGGCCCGCGTCGAAGGCGTGGGCGCGGGTGAAACCGAGCTGGTAGCCGACGGGTGAGAGCCAGGTCTCCATGAAGTCGGCGCCGAACGAGATGATGTAGCGGGCGCCGGCGAAGTCGTAGGACGGGATGGTGGCCGTGCCGAACGCGAGGCGGTTCCCTTCACGCAGCGCCTCGAAGGCGAACGGCTCGTAGGTGACGTGCCGGCCCCCGACGGCGGCCGCCCAGGTGCGCACGAGGTCGCCGAACGCGCCCGTCTCGAGGCCCGTGAGGGCGACGATCCCCTTGCCGCGCGCGGCCTTGAGGTTCGACTCGAGGCGGGCGATCGCGTCGGCCCAGGGGAGCTCGTGCCAGTGCCCGTCGGGGCCGCGCGCCATGGGGCGGGTGAGGCGGTCGGGGTTGTAGAGGCCTTGGAGCGCGGCCTGGCCGCGGGAGCAGAGCCGTCCCTGATTGATGGGCGAGTCCGGATTCCCCTCGAGTTTGATCACGCGGCCTTCGCGCACCTTGGCATGCAGCCCGCACCCAGCGGCGCATTCGCGGCACGTGGTGGCGTAGTAGGTGGCGATCCCGGGGACCTGATTCTCCGGCGGGACGGTGTAGGGGACGAGGTGTTCGGTCGGCTCGGGGCGGATATCGCACCCGGCCGCCGCCGCGGCGCCGCCCGACGCGCCCAAGACTGTCAGGAACCGTCGACGATCCATCGCGCGCGCCTCAGTAGTGACACACCGTGCAGTCGCGAGACACCCCGCGCTGCAGGTGACAGTTAATGCACCACCCCATGGTGAGCGGGCTGACCTGATAGACCTGCGGCATGGCGGGAACGTCCCCGTGGCAGGTGGTGCAGCTCTCCGCCCCGAGCACCTTGATGTGGCGCATGTGGGGGAAGCGCACGAAGCCCGGGAGGGCATGGACGCGCACCCACGCGGGGGGCTCTTTCTTGAGCCACGCGTCGCGCACCCTTCGGATCTCGGCCTGGTGGGAGGGGGTGGAGCCGCCGATGATCTGGTGGCATCCGAAGCAGGTCTGGACGGCGGGAATTCCCGGCTCGCTCGAGATCGTCGCGGTCGCATGGCAGTAGAGGCAGGGGATCTGGTCCTGGCCCGCGTGGACGTCGTGGCGGAAGAAGATGGGCTGTCGCGGGCCGGCGAGTCGGGCGGTGTCCGTGATGACGGGCGCCTTGGGGCCGGTGGCGGGAGGGGCCGTTTGCGCTGCGGCGGGGAGCGTGAGCGCCAGCGTGGTCGCGACGACTCCCCCGATCACCCAACCCCTCTTCGTCATCCGCGGCACCCGGTGGCGAATGGATCGTGATCTGTCTGTCGATGGTGGAACGACCTGCGGGCGCCAGAATGTAGCGCCGCCTCCAAACGGGGCACAAGCCCTGGCGCGCGTCACTCCGGACGGGCTAACAGCTGATGTTTCAGCGTGATGATGTGGACGAAGGCGTCGACGGCCGCGAGGTCGGGGAATTCCATCCAGCACCATCGCACGCCGCTTGAAAGCCGCCCGTCGCGGATGGCGTTACGCGCCGAGTGCGGCAGCCCATCGGCGAGGGCGAGCTCGCGCTCCTCAGCTTCGTTCAGGATAAAGGTCCCCGAGAGGCCGCTCTCCATGGGGTGCAGGTAGCCGAGCTTGCGACCGCCGACTTCGTACATCCACACCCATTTCCAGGCGGTGCCCATGAACACGACCTGTTCGGTGACGTGTTTCAGGGCGCGCACGCCGTCGCGCGCGCGTCGGAACCGCTGGGCGGCGCGCGGCCGCAGGTCCTTGAGCGGGGCCTCCGACTTGGGGCGCTTGCGGGGGCTCGTGTACAGGGTCGTCGCCCAGTAGCCGGCCGGCTGGTGTTCGATGGGGATCATGCCACCCTATTGTAAACGACGGGTCACCGAACGGAAGCGCCCGCGGTCGAGGAGCCGCGCGATGGAGACGCCCGGCACGGCCATGCGGCCGTCGCGGCTCATGGTGAGCTTGACGACGTCCGCCCCGCGCCCGAACCAGCGCGCGCTCGGCTCCAAGTCCGAGGGATAGCGGCAAGCGGGCAGGGCGGCCACGGCGATCCCGGCCTGCGAGCCGATACCCGATTCGGGCATGGTCCCGACCCAGAGCTGGGCGTCGCACGTGGCCGCGACGCGGCAGATGCGCACCACTTCCGAGAGGCCGCCGACCCGCTGGACCTTGAGATTCCAGACGCGCGGCCCGTCGAGGGCCGCGATCTGGCGGGCCGTCCCGGCGTCGCGCAGCGTTTCATCGAGGCACACGGGAGTCGTGAGAGTGGCGGCGAGGCGGGCGTGCCCGACGAGTTCGTCGGGGGCGAGTGGTTGCTCGATGTAGAGGAGCCCCGCTCCATCGAGCGTGCGGAGCGCGCGTTCGTCGTCGGGCCACGTGTAGGCGCCGTTCGCGTCGACGGTGAGCGGGAGGTCCGCCGCGGCGCCGGTCATTGCCGCGCGGGCGGCGCGCACGGCGACGGCGTCCCACCCCGGCGCGACCTTGATCTTGACGCGACGGTAGCCGTGCTCGAGCGCCTCCGCGACGCGGCGCGTGAGGGTGTCAGGGTGGCGATCCTCGGGGATGCCGATGGCAACGCCGCAGGTGAAGCTCGTGGCGGGCGTCACGCCGAGCCGCTCGGCCACGAGCTGGGCGAGTCCCGTGCCGCGGCGATGGGCTTCCAGGTCCCACGCCGCCGTTTCGAGCGCCGCGCGCGCGAACGGATTGCCGCGCACGTG
Source organism: Gemmatimonadales bacterium (assembly GCA_035538175.1). GTDB lineage: Bacteria > Gemmatimonadota > Gemmatimonadetes > Gemmatimonadales > GWC2-71-9 > AG41. Next base: position 3,110 of record DATLKW010000184.1, read on the forward strand.
GTCGCGCAGGGCGGCGTCCACGGCTTCGGGGTCGGTGAACTCGCGGCCGACGAGGCGGGAGACGAGGACGCGCTCGAGCAGGTCGCGCGCGCTCGCGAGCGTCTCCTCGGAGTAGAAGGGCAGCTCGTCGGGCGCGGCCTCGCCGTAGCCGACGTGGCCGTCGGCATCATACAGCAGGGCGACGATCGAGCGCCGGGTATCGATGCGGCCGCCCGAGATGATGAACGGTTCCGCGAGCGGGAGCGCGAGCTCGTACAGCTCAATCCGCTCGACGCGCACGGGTTGCCACGTCGAGGAAGTGGAGCTCGCCGTCGCGGCGCTCGAGGGCGCCCCGGGCCTCGAGCTCGAGGAGGCCGGCGACGAGCCCGTCCTGCGGGTGAAACACCAGGGCGTGCAGGGCGCGTTGGGTGCGGGAGCCGTGCGTCGCCGGGTAGGCGGTGAGGGGGAGCTGGAAGAACGTGTGGAGGGCGACGCTGACGCAGCCGCGCGCAGCGTAGTCGAGGATCAGGCGCCCCGAGCACACGTTACCGGTGCCCACAAGCTCCGGCGTGCCGCCGGGGAGCGCAGCGAGCACGCGCAGATTGCGCGCGCTCAGGTCCCAGCCTCCGAACGCCACGCCGCGGGCGCGATCGAACAGCCGATTGAAGCACACCAGGGTGTCGGCCTCGCGGGCGGCCACGACCATGGCGCGCTGAAAGCCGTCGTCGAACGTCGCGTTCATGAGTTTCATGGCCACGCGCGCGGGGACGGGCGACGCGGCGCGGATACGGCGCGGCACCTCGGCGAGCCAGCGCAGGATCTGGGCGCGGTCGTCGGCCAGGGGATCCCCGGCGAGGGTGGGGGAGAAGTCCTTCTCGACGAGGAGCGGCGACTCGCCCCACGCCGCGGCGAGGCGGGCGGTGGTGTGGCGGTACTCGGCCTCCCGGAACGGCTCGTCGAGGCGCGGCAAGTGGTACTTGACCGACGGCACGACGAGGAGGCGTCCGGCGTGGGTCAAGTCGGCCCCGGCGCGTACGAGCGCGACGTAGTCGTCGAGCGAACGGTCCCAGCCTCGCCCTTTCCATGTGACCGTCCAGCCCGATTGGCCGTCGGCCGCGAGCCGGCGCTCGACCCGCATGCGGCTCTCGTGAATCGCCCATGCCGCCATGGTCTGCGCGCCGGTCTCGTCTTCGGCGATCACCGTTTTCAGCACGACGAACGCGAGACCGGCGGCGGCGTCCTCGGCGAGTTGGCCCGGGTTGAGGGACAACTGTCCGGACCCCTTGCCGATCGGGTGCGGGAGGGGGACGCCCAGGTAGCGCGCGCCGAGATCGATGCGGTAGGCGTCGCGCACGTGGGTGGCGAAGTCGCGCGGCAGCTCGCGCGCGAAGCGGTCGAAGTCGCGGGCGAGGCGCGTCGCGGGGTCCGGGCGCCGGGCGAGCCCCCCGGCCGGGCTCACGTGCCGAAGCGCGACAGCCGGAACTCGGGCTCCGGCTCGCCCTGTCCGAGCACGAGGCCGGCGACGAGTTCGCCCACGGCCGGGCCGTGTTTGAAGCCGTGGCCCGAGCCGCCGCCCACGAGCCAGGTGTTGGCCGCGCCCGGGTGGCGGTCGATGATGAAGTGTTCGTCGGGGGAGTTCTCGTACTGGCAGACGCGCGCTTCGAGGAGCGGGGCGTGCGCGAGCGCCGGGAAGCGGAAGGCGAGGTAGTCGCGCGCCGCCTGGATGCCGGCGGCGCTCGGGACCCGTTCCCCGGCCGTGGGGTCGAACGCGGGCCCGCGCGTGTCGTCGGCAATCTTGAACCCGCGCCACTCGTTGCCCGGAATCCCATACATGAAGCGGGGCCCATGGTCGGCCCACACGGGCAGCGCGTCCTCGGTGAAGCGCCGGTCCCCGGCCGGCGTGCCGAAGAAGTACACCTCCTGGCGCGTGGGCCGCACGCGGTCGCCGATCGGCTCGGGGAAGAGCGAGCCGAGCCAGGGGCCGCACGCGAAGACGTAGGCGTCGGCGCTCAGCATGGTGCCATCGGAGAGTTTCACGCCCTGGAGCTCTCCGTGCGCGACCGGACCGGGCTCGACCGCGAGCGGGCGGTATTCCCCGCCTTCGGCGACGAGGCCGTCGAGGACGGCGGCGCAGGCAGCCCGGGCGGTGAGGTAGCCGCCCTCGCGCTCGAAGATGGCCCAGCGCACGCGCTCCACGTTGATCTGCGGGTAGCGGCGCGCCGTCTCCGTGCCGGTGAGCTCTTCGAAGCTGACGCCCGCGGCGCGGAGCAGCGGGAGGGCCGCCCGCTCGAACTGATCGTCGCTTTCCACGAGCCAGAGGACGCCGATCGGGTGGTACAGCCGGCGCTGCCAGCGCACGGCGTGTTCTTTCCACAGGGTGAGGGCGCGGGCCGCCATGCGGGTGTAGACGGCGCGCGGGCCGTAGGTGGCGCGGATGACCCGGGTCTCGCCACCCGAGCTCGCGCGTGCGTTGCCGGGTCCCCAGGCGTCGCACAGCGTGACCCGGGCCCCGCGGCGCCGGAGCCACAGGGCCGACCAGCCGCCAAACGCGCCGGCCCCGACCACCACCACATGCGGTTGTCGCATCATTGGCAGGACGCCCTTCATGAAAGAGAGTGCACGCGAGGCGGCGCCGGTCGCGCCGGCCGACCCTGCCGCGGCCGACAGTTCGAGGAAGCGTCGGCGGCCGAGCGGCGTCACGGCGTAGCCGCCCGTTCCCGCGCCGCCCGCACCGCGAGGCGCACGACGTCGCGTTGCGACGGCGGCAGGGTGGGCCCCCACGGGTCGTCGCACGCGTCCTCAGGGATGACGCCGTCGGCCGCGAGGGCCCACAGCATGCGCCGGATGTAGCCCTCGACCGGCTGAGCGAAGGTGGCAGCGCCGAAGCCATCGCACGCGGACGCAAGTCTGAGAAAGGTGGCGAAGTCTCGGTCCCGGTAGGCCGTGAGCAGGTGCACCTGGAGCTCGGTGAGCGCGGCGCCCATGCCCACGAGGGCCGCGCGCGCTCCGAGCGTCAAAGAGTAGCCGAGGAAGCGATCCTCTCCGGTCACGAGCAACTTCTCGGGGTGGGCCTGCATGACATCCGCGATGTGCTGGAACGTCACGACCGAGTCGAGCGTCGCCACCTTGATGCCGATAACGGCGGGAAGCTCGAGGACGGCGTGCAGGGTCTGGTCGTCGTAGGCGGTGCCGCCCGCCGCGCTATAGAGGTAGAAGGCGATCACCGGCAGCTCGCGCCCGAGCGCCGCGTGGTAGGCCACGGGGTCTTGTGCTCGGGGGAACGCGAGCAGCGCGTTCGCTCCGAGCGCTTTCGCCTCTGCGGCCATCTCGACGCTCGTGGCGCCCGCGACGATGGTGCGTCGGGGGAGGGCGGCGCGCCAGGCCGCGAGCACGCGGCGCCTCTCGGGCGCCGTGAGGTGCGGCCCGCGTCCCGTGTGGGCCCACACGGCTACGCCGGGGATGTCGTGCCCCGCCATCCAGGCGGCGTACGCGTCGAGTGCATCGGTGGCGAGCGTGCGGCCGCGAAACGGCACGGGGACGGCGGGAATGAGACCCCAGGCGAGGGTCGTCGTGAGCTCGTGGCCTGCGCGGGCGGCGGCGGCCGCGATAGGGGCGGCGCGAGCGCTCACGGGTGCACGGCGGCGCGGGCGTTCCCGGACTCGATCGCGGCGCGCTGGTCGGGGGCCAGCGCGACGAGATCCAACTTCGCCACCGCATTCTCGGGGATCCGCAGCGGCTGTCCGGTGCCGAACACGAAGCGTTGGGCGCCGATCGTGGCGAGGAGGATGGCGAAGTGGTCCTCGGGCGGCCCCCAGACCCAGCTGATGTCCCACCAGATCCGGGCCGCCTCCTCGGGGGTCGAGCCGAAATGGACCTCTTCGATGAAGGCGCGCTCGGCGTGCGTGATGATGATGCGGAGGTCTTGGTCGGTGCGAACGAGCGCCCGCACGGCGGCCGCCGGCAGCTCGGGCGCGCGGTCGGTGGGGTGGCGCTGGCGAGCGTCCTCCAGGCGGACGGCCATCATGAGGGGGAGTCCCGAGGTGCCGCAGGCGGCGGCGAGCACGCGCATTTCGGTACCTGCGGGGTCGAGGCCGTAGTATCCCGGATCGCAGCGTACGGCGGGGGCGTCGTGGTCTCGGGCTTCGCCGAGGGCCGCCTCCCAGCCTGCCAGCCCGGGGTGCACGGCGGGGACCGGCTTGAGGCGTGGGTCGGGGGCGAGGGCGTCATAGAGCCAAGCGTTCCCTTCCATCGGCTGGCGCGCGACGACGCTCGGCAGGTGAGTTACCCACGCTTCGTCGATGGCGGTGCGGGCCATGGCAGCAAGCAGGCGGTCGGGGGCCGTGCCGGGCACGCGGCGGTAGGGGTAGGCGCCGACGAAGGTGTTGACGTCGATCCGCATCAGTCGGCCGGGAACGCGCGACTGGGGAAGATGCGGGCGGCGTTCTTCCACATGACGAGCTCGAGGTCGGCGGGCGCGAGCAGGTGGGTGAGATAACGGAGCTTGGCCCACCCGGTGTCCATGGTGAGGTCGGTGCCCCACAGGAGGCGCTCGGCGCCGACCGTCGCGACGCACGCTTCCAGCATGCCGCCGTCGACGCCCGACCCTGACAAGTCGACGTAGACATTGGGCGCCGACTCGAGGGCGGCGAGCGAGTGTTGCCAGTCCCCACCGCCGGCGAGGTGGGCGAGGATGAACCGAACGTTGGGGTGGCGGCCGGCGAGCGCCGCGAGCTCTCGGGCGTCCGACGCTTCTTGGCCCGGCCAGTCGCGCCGGCGGTGCTGCCAGACGTGGTGCAGGATCGGGACGCCGCGTTCGCGCGCGAGGTCGCAGATGGGGTCGAGGAGGGGATCGGTGGCGCGACGACTCGCGGCCAGCTTGATCCCCACCATGCCGGCGGCGAGGCAGCGGGTGATTTCGGCGCGGGCGTGCGCAGTGTAGTTCGGGTTGACCGTGACGTACCCGCGAATCCGGTCGGCGTGTTGGCGCGCGAGGGCGAGCAGAGCGTCGTTGGCGTACGTCAGGTCCGCGGGCGAGGGGAAGTAGACGGGCGACGTGAGACCCCAGCTTCCGAGGATCGACGCCACATGGTGGGTGATGCCGATCCGCTCCCCGGCGGCGAGCCGGCTGGCGTTGCGCTCGCGCCAATCAGCTCGTGGGGTGCGGTCGTGGTAGAAGTGGGCGTGGATGTCAACGAGCATGGTCACAATCTGGGCGGGCAGGCGCCAGGCCGCCACGCTTCCTGCACGCGGGGGTGCCCGTGTCGTGGCGTGGGACCTCGGTTGTTGTATTTTGTCGCATCCCCGAGCCGTAGGCGACCGCCATGCGCACGCCGCCATCACCCCCCTCGCCGCCCCCACCACCGCGCGGGCCGACGCCCCCTCGTGGGCCGACGCCGCCCCGCGGGCCGACGCCGCCACGCGCCGGTCCCCCGCCGCGGCCGACTGTGAAACCGGCCCCAGCCGCCGCCAAGCCCCGCCCGCCGCGCAAGCTCCCGGCGTGGCTCGCGCGCGCGCAGCGTCTCTTCCTCCAGCCGACCCAGGAGTGGAGCACGATCGCGCCCGAGTTCACCACCGCCGGCGCGATCTACGGGCGTTTCCTCGTGCCGATGGCCGCCATCGGCCCGATCGCGGCGACGCTCGGGGGGGTGGTCTTCGGCGAGCGGGGCAGTCTCTTGACGTTCGGCGTCGTGCCGGTGTCGCTCAGCGCGGCGGTGCAGACCGGCGTGCTCGAGTACGTGCTCAATCTCGTCGGCGTGTACGTCTTGGCGATCGCGATCGACACGATCGGCGGGTCGCTCGGGGGATCGCGCAACCGCGTCCAGGCGCTGAAGGTGGCGGCCTACGGCAGCACGCCCTATTGGCTCGCGGGCGTGTTCGCGTTGTTCCCGCGGATCGAGCCGCTCGCGATGCTGGTGGGGTTATGGAGCTTCCGGTTGTTCGCGGCGGGGCTCGGGCCTGTCATGAAGGCCCCACGCGACAAGAGTGCGGCCTACATCCTACTCACGTGCATCGCGGCTACGCTTCTCGTGCTCGTGATCACGGCGGTGATCACCCGTCTCGTCGTGGCTTAGGCGCGCTCGCGGAACGCCGCGCGCGTGACGCCGCCCTCGCGGGTCAGGAGCGGCGCGGCCACCGCGAGCCCGGCCCCGGCGAATCCCGCGAGGGCAGCGACGTCGACGGTGGGGGGGAATTCCCCGCCGTACCCCGCAGCGGTCCACGCCCCGAGGAGCGCGTGCTTCAGGAGATCGACGCCGTAGGCAAGCGGGTTCGCGTACGTCAGGGCGTGCAGGATCGGTCCGAGGTGCGCGACCGGATAGAGCGCGCCCGATAAGAACAGCATCGGGAACACCACGAAGTTCATCACCCCGGCGAAATTCTCGAGCGACCGCATGGTCGCGGCGAGTACGAGACCCAGGGCGCCCATGGCGAGGCTCGAGAGCACGAGCGCCACGCCGGCGAGGGCGAGCTCTTGGGCGCTCGGCCGGAGTCGGACGAGGGGCAGGAGCACGGCGCCGACGGCTACGGCCTGCGAGGTGCCGAGCAGCGTGGCGCCGAGCGCCTTGCCGAGCGCGATAGTGCGCCGGCGGATCGGGGCGACGAGGAGCATCCGCAGCACGCCGGCCTCGCGGTCGATCACGGTCGAGAGCGCGGCGAGGAGCGCGCCGAACATCACGACCATGCCGAGCAAGCCGGGCGCCATGTAGACCCGGTAGTCGAGCTCGCCGCGGCCCGCGAACACGGCGCCGTAGCCCGCACCAGCGAACAGCAGCCAGACGAAGGGACGGGCGAGGCTCCCCAAGGCCCGGCCCGGCTGGCGCAGGAAGCGCACCAGTTCTCGGATCGCGATCCCGGACACGGCGCGCACCGTCAGCGGAGCTCCGTCTCGCCCAGCGCGTGCCCGGTGCGCGCCAGAAACACCTCCTCCAGCGTGCCGGCGCCGGCCGTGCGTTTGAGCTCGGCGGGGGTGCCGAGGGCCGCGAGGCGTCCGCGATCGACGACCGCGACGCGATCGCACGGCTCCGCTTCCTCGACGTAGTGCGTGGTGAGGAAGACGGTCAATCCCGAGGCGCGGCGCAGCCGGCCGACGAGCTCCCAGAGGGAGCGGCGGGCGCGCGGGTCGAGTCCTGCCGTCGGCTCGTCAAGGAACAGGATGCGGGGTTCGTGCAGGAGGCCGCGGGCGATGTCGGCGGCGCGCCGCTCGCCGCCCGAGAGCGTGCGTACGCGCGCGTCGCGGCGTTGGGCGAGGCCAAAGTCGCGCAAGCAGGTTTCGATGCGGGGCGCGGCGAGGCGGCTCGGGAGATTCCACAGCCGCGCGGCGAAGCGGAGGTTCTCCTCCACGGTCAAGTCGCGATCGAGGGTGGTCTCCTGGAACACGAGGCCGATCTGGCGTCGGACCGCGAGGCCGTCATGCGCGACGTCTTGTCCCGCGACGCGCGCCCGCCCGCGGCTCGGCGTGAGGAGAGTGGCGAGCAGGTGGACCGTGGTGGTCTTGCCGGCGCCATTCGGGCCGAGCAGGGCGAAGAACTCGGCTTCGTGGACGTCCAAGTCCAGCTGATCGAGCGCGCGGACCGAGCCGAAATCCTTCCCGAGCCCGCGCGCTTCGATCGCGGCCGTGCTCATCCGTGGCGGGCGAGCCGGCGCGACGCGCGCGCCGCGCGGTAGGTCCAGGCGGGGGGCTCAGGCTGGGCGCCGGGGGATCGCTCGGCCTCGGCCACGGCCCGGTCGATCAAGCCGCGGTGCGGGGACAGCGAGCACACCGGATCGGTTACGGCGGCGTCCCCCACGACGAGGAAGGCCTGGCAGCGGCAGCCGCCGAAGTCCTGCGTCTTGCGCGGGCACGAGCGACACGGTTCGGGCATCCAGCCGTCGCCGCGGAAGCGGGTGAACGCGTCCGAGTGCTCCCAGATCCAGTCCAGCGAGTGGTCGCGCACATTATCGAACCGGAGCGTCGTGATGCGACCCGCCGCGTGGCAGGGCCAGACCTCGCCGGCGGGGGTGACCGTCATGTAGGCGCGGGCCCAGCCCCCCATGCACGGCTTGGGGAACGGCTCGTGGTAGTCGGGGAGCACCCAGACGATCTCGAGCCGCGGCCCGAGCCGGGCGCGCTCGCGCTGGACGACGTCCCAGGCGCGCGCGAGCTCGGCCCGGGTGGGCAGGAGGGCGGCCCGATTATGCAGCGCCCAGCCATAGAACTGCGTGTTGGCGAGCTCGATGCGCTCGGCCCCGAGCGACTCTGCGAGCCGGATGAGCGCCTCCACCTGGTGGACGTTCCGGCGGTGCAACACGACGTTCACCGTCAAGGGAAACCCGAGCTCCCGCGTGGCGTGGTACGCCGCGATCTTGTCACGATAGGACGCGGTGCCGGCGATTTCGTCCGAGAGCGCGGCGTCCGCCCCCTGGATGCTGATCTGGACGTGGTCCAACCCGGCGGCCTTGAGGTCGGCGAGGCGCTGTTTCGTGAGCCGATACGCGGACGTGATCAGCGATGTGTAAAGGCCGAGCGAGCGCGCGGTCGCGACCAGCTCTTCCAAGTCGCGTCGCAGCGTCGGCTCGCCGCCGGAGAGGCCGAGCTGCAGGATGCCGAGCGCCTTTGCCTCTCCCAGGACGCGGCACCATTCGGCGGTCGAGAGCTCGCGCGCAAACCGCGGACCGGCGAAGTCGAGGGGGTTCGAGCAGTAGGGGCACTGGAGCGGACACTTGTAGGTCAGCTCCGCGAGAAGCCAGAGCGGTTTAGGGTCCATAGAGGACCAGGCCCTTGGCGGCGAGCGCCTCGAGAAACCCGACGACGTCGGGCTCGAGGCCGCTCGTCTGGTGGCGTCGTTCGAGCGTCGCCACAATGGCCGAGACGTCGCGCACGCCGTCGCACAGCGCGAGGATTTCCGCACCGCTGGCGTTCAGGGTGACGAGGCCTTCGGGGTAGAGGAGGACGTCACGCCGGCGGACTTCGTCGCGCTGGAGTCGGGCTTTGGGGTGGAGCCGAGGCGCGGTCGAACGCGCGGGCGAGCTCACGCGGCACTTCCGGGGAGTGGGCCCCGCTGCACGGCGTCGAGCAGGCTCCACAGCACGTCGCACTTGAAGTGCAGGGCGGCGACGGCACGGTCTTGCTCGTCTGGGGCGCGGCACCGTTCCGTGACCAGGGCGAGGGCGAACTCCGCGTCGCGCGGTGCCTGCCGCAGCCGGTCTTTGAAGTACTGCAGGCCGTCGGGATCGATCCACGGATAGTGCGTGAGCATCGCCGCGAGCCGCTCCTTCATGATAAGCGGTGCGAACATCTCCGTGAGCGACGCCGCGACCGCTTCGAGCCAGGGCTTCGTCCGGCAGAAGTTCACGTAGGCGTCCACGGCGAAGCGCACGCCCGGTACCAGGTGACGCCCGCCGGTCAAGTCCGCGCGGGGCACCCCCATTGCCTCGCCCAGCCGCAACCACGCTTCGATCCCCCCGGCGGCGGGGGGCTGCCCGTCATGGTCGATGATGCGCTGAATCCAGCGTTGCCGCACCTCGCGCTCCGGGCAGTTGGCCAGGATCAGCGCGTCTTTCACCGGAATAGCGAGCTGGTAGTAGAAGCGGTTCGCGACCCAGCGCTGCAGCTCGGCGCGCGACAGCTCCCCGCGGTGCATGCGCTGGTTGAAGGGATGGAGGTGGTGGTAGCGCCGCTCCAGCACGGCTCGCAGCCGGTCGGCCAATTCGCCCGAGGGTTGGACAGTTGCCGGCGAGCTCACAGCTCGAACTCCGTCCCGTCCTCGCCCACGCGCAAGCCGGCCGCCTCCACCTGTGTCCGCTCGGGCGAGCCCCGGCGCAGGAGTGGATTGGTGTTATTGACGTGCACCAGCACGCAGTGCTTCGCGCCGAGCCCCGACAAGCGCTCGAGGCTGCCGCCGGACGCGCCGACGGGCAGGTGGCCCATCTCCCGCGCGGTGGGGGCGTCGCCGCGGTGCGCGCGCAGCTCGTCGTCCGACCAAAAGGTGCCGTCGAAGAGGAGCAGGTCGGCGCCCCTGGCCACCTGTCGGACCGCCGGGTCGATCGCCCCAGCCGTCGGCACGTAGGCCAGGATCCCCCCCGTCCGGTCGTCGGAGATCCGGAGCCCGACGTCGAAGGTCGCGGCGGGCCGGGTCGCCGCGTAGCGGGGCGGCCGTCGGGCGATAGCGGTCGTGGCGCAGCAGAGGCCCAGGGGAGCGCCTGAGCCGTCGGTGAGGGGGATCGGCCGGCCGTCCACGAGAACGCGAGGCTCGACGCTCCCGTACGCCGAGAGCACGCGGTAGAGCGGCCAGGGGTCGTCGAGCAGCTCGCTCACGCCCGCGGGAGCGTAGACGGGGAGTCGGGCAGCGCTCTCGCGCATGAGGAGCAGGCCGAGGGTGTGATCGATTTCCCCGTCAGTGAGGACCACGGCGCTGATGGGCGAGCTGCGCCGATCGCGGGGCCAGAGGGCGCGGTGCGCGGCGAGCTGAGCCGGCAAGTCGGGGGACGCGTTGAGGAGCACCCAGCGCTCACCGTCCGCGGTCACGGCCACGGACGACTGCAGGCGAGGGCGTGCGCTGCGTCGGGCGTCGCTGCAATTGGGGCAATCGCAATTCCACTGCGGCACCCCGCCCCCCGCGGCGGAGCCCAGGAGGATCACTCTCATGCACAAAGGGGCCGGGTTGTCACCCGGCCCCTCGGTCAGCTGTTCCCGCTGGGTTCAGGCGTTGCCGGCGTATGCGCCGACTTCCATCCCCAGCTCGACGACCTCGAATTCGGGCTTCGTCCACTTCATCTGAAATCCTCCGGAGTCGGTGGGCCGACGAGTGTGAGAGTACTGACGGTGTCTTGGGGGCGCAAGTCCCCCCGCCCCGACGGGAGGGCGCTGAGCGTCAGCCGAGGGCGTCGAGCACGTCGCCGAGCAATTCGAGCGTGCGAGCGACCGTGGCCTCGTCGTGCGCGAGGGACACGAAGTTGTAGGCGGTGCGCTTGAACAGCAGGCCTCGCGCCGCGCACGCGCGCGCCACGTCCCGCGAGATCGCTTCGGTCGCGAAGTGCAGGAAGCACATTTCCGCGATGCCGCCGACGCCGGTGACCATGTCGCCGTGCCGGCTGTGCAAGTGGTGGAGGCCGTGGAGGAGCTGGGTCCCGACCCGGTGGAGGTGGGGGCAGACTTGATCGCGGACGAACACGTCGAGGGTGGCCTTGGCCGCGGCGAGGGCGACGGTTTCGGTCGCGAGGGTGGACGAGATCCAGGTGCGCGCGGCACCCGCCATGAGGTCCGTGCGGCCGCCGACGACGGCGAGGGGGAAACCGTTGGCGAGCGCTTTCCCGAGCACGGCGAGATCGGGGTGCACGCCATAGCGCTCGGCGGCACCGCCCAGGGCGAGCCGGAACGCTGTCTTGATCTCGTCGAAGACGAGCACCGCGCCGACTCGCGTCGTCTCCGCGCGCACGACCTCGAGCCATTCGCGGGTCGGTTCCAGAACGACCACGGGTTCGATGACGACGACGGCGAGGCGATTCCCCACTTCCCGGATGAGACGACGGGAGCCCTCGACGTCGTTGAACGGTAATTCCGCATAGAGCGCCCGCGTCGCGGCGGGCACGCCCTCGCCGCCCTGACACCAGTCAAGCCAGCCGTGGTAGCCACACCCGAGTACGCGCTCGCGGCCAGTCGCGACGCGGGCGAGACGCACGGCCGCGGCCACGGCTTCGGCGCCCGTCTTGAGGAACCGCACGCGCTCGAGCCACGGAATGTGCCGCGCCAGCGCTTCCGCCAGCTCCTCCTCCAGCATGGGCGGAAGCGGGCCCGCCACCCCGGCCGCGATCGCCTG
>DATLKW010000185.1:0-6350 GCA_035538175.1 Gemmatimonadales bacterium
CAGGGTGAGACGTTGCACACCAGCGCCGTTGTTTGAGCGGCGAGCCCGAGTCCCGTCGAAAGGTGTTACCCTCGCCGGCGAGCGTGTTCATGTCGGGGCTCTCGAGAGCTCGCTCTGCGTAGGAACTGGCTTGCTTTCGGGGCGAACTGCAAGGAATTGGTACACGCTGCAAGGAAATGGTAGATGGGGTGAGTGCGGCTGATTCTCAGATCGGCTTCCCGGGAGAGAAGACGATCCAGTTGAAGCGCTGACGCGCATTGCACGTCAGTCGAGTGGAGAATGAGCGGGCCTGTAGCTCAGGTGGTTAGAGCGCACGCCTGATAAGGGATGACGGCCGGCGCCGGTCAGCGCCGGCCGTTGTGTTTTCAACGGGTTAGCTGATTGCAGCGCCAGCCAGCGACAGCCAAAAACGCCCGCGGTGACTCTGTTTTCGACTCTGTTTCGGAGGCGTCTACAGGTCCACACAGACGTCAAGCACGTAGCCACTCCACAAGTGGGTCACGGGACCTCGATGAGGAAGCCGGTGCCGTCAGAATGGAGATCGATACTGGTCAGGTTCCGGATCACTACGTCTGCGTCTCGCAATTCCTCCGCCGGGTGAGTCGTCGTGAGGGCTACGACACGAGCTCCTGCGCCGCGTCCGGACGCCACGCCAGGCGACGTATCCTCGAACACTAGGCACGAACCGGGCTCGTAGCCGAGGCGCCTTGCAGCTAGCCGGTAACCGTCTGGCGCCGGCTTTCCATGTGTGACGTCTTCGCTCGTCACCAGAACAGGCGGGACTGGTACACCAGCTGACTCCAATCGCCGTCGCGCGAGCGCACGCCCTCCGGAAGTGACGATTGCCCAAGCGGTGACCGGGAGAGCGGATAGGAGTCGCAGGGCCCCGTCGACCGCCACAAGGCCATCGAAGTCCGCGAGCTCAGCGGCGTCAAGCCATGCCACCTCTGCGTCGAGATGGAGGTGCGGTGCAACGGCCTGCAAGGTGTCGCGAGTACGGCGTCCGTGTGCAACGCGAAGAAGCAGCTCGGGGTCGAGCTGGTGACGCTGCGCCCAGCGCCGCCAGGTCCGCTCGACGACGGCGCGAGAATCGACCAGCACACCGTCGAGATCGAAGAGGAACGCGTCGCATCGAAGCAGCAGGTGGGGATTCTCCAGTTGCGACGTGTTGAAAGCAGAATCACTACCGAGCGTATTATCGGCTTCTCGTTGTGCAAAGCTAGTGGCTGTGGCTCAGGACAGCGCGCCGAACGCCTCAGCCGCCTCGCGAGTCCTGAAGATGCCCATATTGCCAAGGTCCGCGAATGGCCCGATCCCTATCACTTCGCCTCTCGCTTTGAACTTGTCAACCAAGGCCTTGTGGCGTGGATAAACGGCCATGATCGCTTCCATTGAGGCTCCATGATGACGGCCTTCACTGCTCCCTCCTCCCGTCGATAGCTTGGGCATTTCTTCTAGCGGCTCGGTACAGCATATGGCGCAGGTGTAGTCAGAAAGTGAACGTCGTCGACACAAGCGTATAGTTCATCGCGAGCCCGGGTCCGCTAGCGGTGACCGCGGCACCGGGGAAGAAGTGGGCGTAGGCCACCTCGGCGTGGACGTAAGGCCCGATGAACCAGTCGAGCTCACCCCACGGCTGCAGCCCGATGTAGTGACTCGGGGTCGAGAAGGCCGTGCGCACGAGCTGTCCCGCCGCGTCGTAGATCCCGTCGGCATTGCGCGTGCGCCAGAAGACATCGAGGTCGACGTAGGCCGAGACGCGCCGGGTTAGCTGGAGATCGAGCGTCGGGTGGATGTTCGTCAGGTTGATCGGACCGACCGGCACGCCGCTCAGCACGAAGCCACGGGGATAGAGGGGGTCGAGCGACTGCAGCGCCGGATCGGTGGGGTCGCGGTCCCCGCTCGACTGCGACCCGCGCAGGGCGAGCCGTGGCTGCCAGCGGGCGGGGAACGTGTAAGCCACATCCCAGATCCCGACGTAGGCGTTGATCGGCGCCGCTGCAAACTGGCCCCATTGATACAGCCCCTCGACGTTCCACTCCCACTGCCCGCGCCGCCCCCGGGAGACGGCGCCGAGCGTCCAGCGATTGGTTGGCGCCGTCCCCTGCGCGAAGCGCGCGGCGTCCCGGTGGTCGCGGAATAGGTAGGCATCGAGCCAGACACTCTGGGGCCGGAGGGTCACGGTGCTCGCGAACCCCCAGGTATATCGGGTCGAATCGCGCAGATCATCGAACAGCCCCGGGCTCACCCGGACCTCGCGTCCCCAGAAGGCGTCGATCGCGACCCGGGGGCCGGCGAAACCGGCTCGCGCGGCATCGAAGGAGCGCCGGACGTTCGCGGGGTCACGGGTAGCGAACGTGCGCGAGCCCCCGAACACAAGCTCCTGGCGGCCGACGCGTGTCCACAGCCGGCCGTCCGCAATCGGCGTGCCGAGCTCCATGAAGGCTTGATGGAGGCGCAGCGTGTCCACATCGAGCGGGCGCGGGCCGGGGGTCCGGCCCTCCTCGAGTGCGCTTGCGAGCTGTCCGAACGCCCGCACGTGGCTGCCGATACGCCAGTCGGCGTGCAGGAGCACCCGCTGCAACGCGTAGCCGCCGAGATCCGTCGGCAAAGCGCCGAAGTTCGGGTGATCGAGCCGCTCGTACTGGGCGCGCACCTCACCCCCGAACGTGAGAGAGCTCCAGTCGCCGAGCGGGATGTACTTCAGCGGCTGCCACCAGCCGTGCCGCAGGGAGTCGCGGAGATAGCCGTAATCCTCATCGAAGCGGAGCGGGCGGAACGGTGACACAACGCCGGGGCGCGGGGTCTGGGCCCGTAGCGGGTGACTGACCGCCCCGAGCACGACGAGGAGCCCGACGAGCGCCCCGCGCGCCCCGAGCGAACGCCGCGTCATTCGGGACAGGGCGCGCCGCGCGCGAGCCAGGTCGTCGCGGCCGCGAGGAACGTCTCCTTCGGCGTGCTCACGGGTGCACGGCCGCCTCCCGGGCTCCACCCCCACGCCACCCGGGCATCGGACGTGAAGTGGCGTCCGAGCCCATTGAGATCGAGCCCGCCGTTGCGCGTGGGGTCCTTGAGCCGCTCGCACAGCTCCCGCGGCGTACGCTCCTCCCACCCCATGCTGAGGGGCGCGAGCTCCCAGCCGGTGGCGCCCGGTACGCCGGTCGCCGGATTGTTCGCCGTCTGGTGACAGGTCGAGCAATGCATGCCCGCGGCACCGGTGTTCGCGCCTCCGCGCGCAACGCGGAACAGGTGGGGATGGCGATCGTCACCCTGCGTCGGGTGATCGCCGTTCGTGTGGCAATTGAGACAGCGCGGGTGGAGCAGCACCGTGCTGATCTGGGTGAACGCCTGCACGCCCTCGCGGTGCTGAGCGGCCGCGGCCGAGTCCCGGGTCTGCGCGGCGAGTGCCGACCCGAGGGCGAGAAGCGTCCCGAGCCCGATGGGAAGGGCCCCGCTCATCGCGCCGCTCCCGCGGCCGCGCGCTGGATCGCCCGTCGGACGCGCTGATACGTGCCGCAGCGGCACAGGTTCGTGATCGCCGCGCCGATATCGGCGTCCGACGGCGCGGGCTTTTCCTTGAGCAGCGCCGCGGCCGCCATGATCATCCCCGACTGGCAGTAGCCGCATTGCGGCACCTGCTCAGCGATCCAGGCCTGCTGCACCGGATGGGCCCGCCCGGCCGAGAGCCCTTCGATTGTCGTGATCGAGCGGCCTACGGCGGCGGTCACAGGAAACGAGCAGGAACGGACTGCCTGCCCGTCGACGTGGACGGTACACGCCCCGCAGGCGGCGATCCCGCACCCGAACTTGGTCCCGGTGAGCCCGAGCTGCTCGCGCAACACCCACAGGAGCGGGGTGTCGTCGTCCGCCTCGACCTGGCGGACCGTGCCGTTCACCTTCAGCTCAAACATGGCGAACGCCTCCGATCGAGTCTGCGAGTCGTAAGCCGTGGCGTCCGAGCGGCATCGCGCGCAGCCGGCGGGCGCTTGCGGCATAGATCGCGTTCGCGAGCGCCGCGGGGAGCGCGACGGGACTGACTTCACCGATGCCGCCGAGCGGGCCGCCACCCGAGATGAACTCCGTCACGAGCTCGGGCGCCTCGGCGAGGTAGGGGAGCAGGTAGCGGTCGAAGTTGGCCTCGCGCGCCTGGCCGTTCGTGAAGCGGATCTCGGCCTTCGTGCCGGCGAGCCCGAAGATCACGCCGCCCTCGATCGACGCCGCCGCGATGCCGGGATCGAGCAGGCGTCCCGGGTCGACCACGGAGACGACCCGATGCAGGCGCAGCGCATCGCCCGCGACGCTCACCTCCGCGATCTGCGCGATGAGCGAGCCGAACGCGTGGGCGTAGGCGATCCCCCGCCCCGACCCGGGAGGAAGCGCTGTGCCCCAGCGCGCGAGCCGAGCGGCCCGATCGAGCACCGCAAGGCCGCGGGCATTGGTGCGTAGCAGACCGCGGCGGTAGGCAACGGGATCCTGGCGCGCCGCGTGCGCGAGCTCATCGACGAAGCTCTCGAGCGCGAACGTGTTCGGCCCGAACCCGGTCGTCCGCAGGACCGAGGTCGGGATCGGCGTGTCGAAGAGATGGAAATCCACGCGCCGGGCCGGAAACTCGTAGCTCATCTCGAGCATCCCTTCGAGGGCGCTCGGATCGACCCTGGAGTCGGTGATCTGGGTTGCCATGAAGGGCGCCACCGGCCGCAGGATCGTGGGCGAAACGACGCGCGCGAGCAGTGCCTGGGGCCTCCCGGCGCGGTCGAGCGCCGCCGTCAGGCGGATCATCGAGGCCGGCCGGTACTGATCGCGGCGCATGTCTTCTTCGCGGTCCCAGATCACTTTGACGGGTGCTTGGACCGCCCGGCTGATCAGCGCGGCCTGCAACACGAAATCCGGAAGCAGGCGGCGCCCGAACCCGCCCCCGAGAAACGGGCTGCGCCGCACGCTGATCCGCTCTTCTGGCATCTGCAACGTGGCGGCAAGCGCGTGCACGGCGAGTTCCTGGCCTTGGGTGGGTGCCCAGACGTCACACCGCTCGGCCGTGACGTGCGCGGTGCAGTTCATCGGCTCCATCGTCGCGTGCGCGAGAAACGGGTTCGTGTAGGTCGCGGTGACGGTGTGCGCGCCGCTCCTGAGCCGCGCAGCGACGTCGCCTTCGAGGACCGGCGTGGCCCACGGCCCGTCCTCGAGGATGTGGCTGTAGCGCGTCTCGATCAGATCGCTGTCGATCTCGCCGATTGGGCCGGGCGCGAACTCGAGTTGCAGCGCTGCGAGCCCCTTGCGCGCATGCCACCAGGTGTCGGCGACCACCGCGAGCCCCTGCGGGATCGGCAGGATCGCGCGGACCCCGGGCAGGGCGCGTGCGGCCGCCTCATCGTAGCGGCGCACGCTGCCCGTGATGGTCGGGGCCGTCCGCACCGCCGCGATGAGCATGCCGGGCACGGTTATGTCGATCCCGAAGACGGCGGTGCCGTCCACCTTTGCCGGAACATCGACGCGCGGGAGCGAGCGACCGACGAGCGTGAGCTCGCGCTCGAGCTTGAGCGGTGGATTGGCGGGTGGTGTGACCTGGGCAGCCGCGGTCGCGAGCTCCCCGAAGGTGGCGCGCCGACCGCTCCCGGCGTGCACGACGCTGCTTCGCTCGGCACGACACTCGCCGCTCGGCACGCCCCAGCGCCCGGCTGCTGCCTCGGTGAGCATGACCCGAACGGTGGCGCCCGTGCGGCGCATCAGGTCGAAGAACGCCTGGGAGCTCTCGCTGTTGCCCGTGAACATCCAGCCGTAGCGCGGATTCTGATACGCTTTGGCAAACGGTGCCGTCTCGAACCGCACACTCTCCCACGCCGCGCCGAGCTCGTCGGCAAGAATGGCCGGGAGCGTGGTCGAGATGCCTTGGCCCATCTCAGCTTGCGAGACGACGATCGTGACCACGTTGTCCGGCGTCACCCGAACCCAGGGCCCGAGCGCGATCTCGCCCTCGGACTCGGGATCGGCGCGCCATGGCTCCGCCGCGGCGCGCACCGGGGCCGGCGCCAACGCAACGGCGAGCCCGCCCGTCGCAAGCGCCAGGATGCGCACGAACGCGCGCCGATCGGGTTGCTGAACATCCGACCGAGCCACCACCTGCTCACGCATGGGAATCGACCTCCGGACGTGACCGATTTACGTTCGCGAGATTCAACGAAGTGAGGAGCGCGGGGCCGCGCAACGCACCAAACGGTGCCTTAGTGGTTCCTGACGGAGGTTTCTGACCAGCCCCTGAATCGCCCTGAGCTTTGAATCGGCTGCTGTCTGAAGTGCTCGCAAGCGGGCCCCTGCGTGTGACGTGCAGTCATCGCTTCGGCTCGGTCGGAGGG
>DATLKW010000186.1:0-9195 GCA_035538175.1 Gemmatimonadales bacterium
GAGATCAGGCTGGTCGAGGGACAGGCACAGCCATAACGCCGCGCTGGCGAGCGCGATTCGTCGCATCAGGCCTCCGCTGATTCCAGGGTCCGGCGAGGTGATTGCGGTCATCCAGGAGATTGGTAACGCGGCCCCAAGTCCCGCAAGTTGGGTCGGACGACACGGTGTGCCTCGAGCTCGACACGGACGCCGGGCACCGAGCTGGCCACGGCTAGCATGGAGGCATTGGGACCAGGACGCCGTTCACGAGGCCGAGGTATTGGGCCGGCCCCGCGTGACTTGTCCTGCGCTATCGGCCACGGTCCAGAATGGCGTCCCGAGCTTGACGCTCCAGTCCCGGGTGATGCTCGTCGCTGGTTGATCTTCATACCGCAGGGCACGGAGCGTCAACGAGAACGTCGTTGTCGTGTCGGCGGCTGCAGGGTCAAAGTGCGCGCACACGCCCTGGCCGGGGAGCAGCGCAAAGGCCACGCTGTTGGCGGCGGAACTATGCCAGCTCAGCACCAGCGAATCCCGTGCGTCGGCCGGGGTTTTGCTGACCACCTGGACAACCGGGATGTAGGTCAGGTGTGGCGGCGGTTCGACCGGTACCGTGCTGTTCGCGCCACCGGTGACCGCAAGGAGCACACCGAGGAACGCGCGCATCCGTCTGCCCAACCCGCCCACCTGAAGGGCAGCGGGAGCGTCGCTCACTCCGGATACCAGTTCTTCTCCCAGGCGTGCGCCGCGAGCCGAGCCAGCATCTTGGCGCTGAGTGCGCCCTGTTCCACGGCCCCTACGTTAAGGCCAACATGAGCGGCGCGTCGCATCCCGGGGATGACGGTCGCTACCGCAGGTGTGGAAAGGCAGAATCGCAGGGCGAGCTCGGGCAAGGTCCGGACCCCGTCAGAGTCTCCGAGCAGCTTAGCGAGCTCCTTCGCTCGGCGTTCCGCCTCAGCGCGACGGTCGCCACTGAAGTACTCCGCCCGCCAGTCGCCTGCCGGAAACACGGTGCCGGCCCGGATCTCGCCGGTGAGCGCGCCCTCATCGAACGGTACGCGCGCGATCACGCCAAGCGGTTTGGCCCGGGCGAGTTGGAACAAAGCAGATTCCGGGGACCGATCGTAGATGTTATAGATCACCTGCGCGGTCTCAAAGAGCGGGTCCTGAAGCACGCGCAGTGCGGTTTCAGGCGCGTGGTCGTTGATCGAGATCCCCCAGTGCAGGACTTTCCCTTCCTGTTTGAGCTTCACGATTCGCTCGTATGACGTTTCCCACTCTGGGTCTTCGAGCCACGCGTCGTGCCACACGTGGAGTTGTTGCAGCGAGAGGGCTTCGACCCCGAGGTTCTTGAGCGACGTCTCGGTCGAGGTCGTGAGGTGTCGAGCAGGAAAGACGGTTTTGAGCGGCGTGCCGGCGCGCCCAGGCCACTGTTTGTTCAGCGGCGGCACTTTGGTCGCGACGACGACGCGACCGGCGTGGATCTCCTGCTTCAGGGTTCGCCCGATCACGCGTTCGCTGTGCCCCGTGCCGTAGGCGAGAGCGGTATCGAAGAAGGTGATCCCCCGGGCGACGGCCTCGTGCAGGGCGGCTTCTCCGTCTGCGTCCGCGGCGCCGCGCCACTGCTCGCCTCCCAAGCCCGACCGGCCGAAACCGAGCTTACTCACCTGATATCCCGTCCTGCCCAGCGGCCGATATCTCATCGTCGATCACCGTCGCGTAGCGGGCTCAAGGCCCAGTGCCCGATTCAGCCAGCGGACGAGCGGCAGGAGTCGCGCGAACTCGTGCTCGAGCGTGGCGGGAAGCCGCTGGCTCGTCACCTGCGCGTCGGTCAGGCCTCGGCCGGCGGTAAAGGACTGATACTTAAGCCACCGGGCCGCGGGGTGGGTCTCGGGGAAGCCCCGCGGCATGCGCTTCAGCACGGTGCCGTCTTCCGAGCTCAAGCCGCCGAAGCGACGAGTGAACGTCGGGGCTCGCACGACGCGCTCGAAGGCCGCGGGGTGCTCGGCGATGGCATCGCGCAGGCGCGCGAGCTGGAGCCGCGGCGGCATCCAGATGCCGCCTCCGATGAACGAACCACCGGGCTCGAGGTGGAAGTAGAAGCCCGCGCCTCCATGCTGCGCCTCGCTGCCCACACTCGCGTCGGCGTCGCGATGGCGAAACCACGAGGCCGCATGGGTCTTGTACGGCGATTTGTCTTTGGAAAACCGGATGTCGCGATAGATCCGAAACATCGAGCGTTTAGGGTCTCCGATGATCTCGGGCGCGAAGCGGGCAAAGCGCACGTCCAGGTCCTCGATGAGGACGCGCATGGGATCTCGGACGCTCTGCTCATACTCGTCGCGGTGCGCCTCGAACCAGACCTTCGCATTGTGGCGCTTCAGGTCGCGGAAGAACCGCAGGGTGAGGTTGGTGAACGGCATGGGGTGATGTACGCCGGAGAGCGCGGGGCGTCAACCAGAGGGTCGTCCAGCAGGTGTCAGGATTCGAGCGCGCAAAACTTATCGAAGCGAGCGATCTCGTCACCTGATGGGACCTGGAAGGTCTGGGCCCACTGTTCCAACTGTTCACGGCGAATGGGCGGCTGCTCCATCGCTCGGCGCTGCAGGCGTTCGAACAGCACGTCGGTCGGGGCAGCAAGGTAGTGTAACTCAACCGCGGCACCGAGCGCACGCGCTTCGAGGCGCAGCCGATCCCGTTCCGATCTCCCCCAGGTGCCCCATTCGACGAGTACCGTGAGACCGCGCCGGAGACATTCCTTCGCGATTTTCCATTGCAGGGCCTCAATCCTCGCCCGGCCGTGGGTGTCCCACAGATCCATCGCGAGATCGCTCATCCATTCATCGGGGGCGAGCCGGATCGCTCGCAGCGTTGGCTGAAGCCGCCGCGTATGCGCGGTTTTTCCCGATCCGGGGGAGACCACACACAATAATCAGCGTCCCGCGCGCTCGATCAGGGTCCACCACCGGAGAACCCCGGGGGCGTGGGAGCGCCTCGGTCAACACGTTGGTAACTGGGTCAGACCGCGGCACCGCGCGCCGCGGCAGCCGAGATGAGTTCGGTGAACAGGCGTCGCATCCGCGGATCGACGTCCACAAGATCCTCGGGGTGCCATTGCACGCCCAGCACGAATTGCCCGTCGGCCGACTCGACGCCTTCGACCAAGCCGTCCGCCGACGTGGCGACCGCCACGAGTCCTGGCGCGAGTCGCGCGATCCCCTGGTGGTGCATGCTGTTCACGGAGAGCGTCTCCGCGTCGAGCAGGCGGGCGAGTCGGGACCCCGCGGCGATTCGGACGGTGTGCGCGAGGTCGTCGCGACGCCGGCCGTCGGTGGGGAAATGGTCGTGCTTGAGCGCCCCCGGGTGCTGGGCGGCCACGTCCTGATACAGGGTGCCCCCGAACGCCACATTGAGCAGCTGCGCTCCGCGGCATACCGCGAGCAGGGGCTTCCCTTCGTCGAGGGCCCACCGCACCAGCCGGAGCTCAGCCCAGTCGCGCGCCGGATCGATCGGGCCACAGTGCGGGCCGCGCGCTTCGCCGTAGGCCGCGGGGTCCACGTCCACGCCGCCGGGGAGAAACAGTCCATCGAGCTGCTCGTAAATCGCCCGAAGGGTGGGCTCGTCGCCCTCGAGCAGCGGGATCACCCACGGGACAGCGCCCGCCGCCGCGAGCACGCGCACGTAGCGCTGGCTCATCACCCAGCAGCGCGGGAGGAGCTGGCCGGGGGTCGCCTGGGGTTCGAGCGTTTGGGTGGTAAGGCCGATGGTCGGGCGGTTCCGCATGCGGCAAGGCTAATGGCGCCGGCGCGGCACTACAAGCCGTCCGCCGTTTCCGCGATGACCTGGTCGACCACGGCCTTGAGATCGCCCGTTCGCGCGTAGGTGGCGAGCTGGCGGTCTGCGCTCGACCCGTGCTCGAGGATGCGGTAGGCGTACTCGACCTCCTTGCGGCTGCCCAGCTCATCCACGACGTCGCCGATAAACCACTCGAGCAGCTCGCGTACCAGCTCGCGGGCGGGCAGTTCCACGCCTTTGCCAAAGTCGATGAGTCGCCCATCGAGACCGTAGCGGACCGCGCGCCACTTGTTCTCCTCAATGAACTCCGCGGGATACACGCGGAAGGACATGTTGTCGCGCCGCAGTTTCCACAGCTTCGCGACGACCGCCTGGAGGATGGCGGCGACGCACACCGCCTCGTCGACGCGCGTGCACACGTCGCAGACCCGGAACTCGAGCGTCGGATAGCTCCAGTTGGGCCGCACGTCCCACCAGATCTTTGAGCCGTCCGGGATGCACTGCGTGCGCGACAGCACGTCGATCAGCTCGGTGTACTCGCTCCAGGAGCGAAGCGCGCGGGGCACGCCGGTGCGCGGGAACCCGCGGAACACGATGCTGCGATACGACTTGAGGCCGGTATTGCGGCCCATCCAGAAGGGCGAGCTGGTGGACAGACACAAGACGTGCGGCAACACATAGCGGGACACGTTGAGCGCGTCGATCAGGAACTCACGGTCCTCGATCCCGATGTGCACATGCGTGCCGAAGATCAGCAAGCGCTGCGCCAATTCCCCCATCGCTTCGCGCACGCCGAGGTAGCGCTCGAGCGGCGTGATCTCCTGCTGGGTCCACGACGAGAAGGGGTGGGTGCCCGCGGCAGCAATCCGGAGGCCGTTCTTACTGGCCAGCGCACTCACGTCCCGCCGCAGGCGGACGAGCTCGGCCCGCACCTCGGCGGGAGTCTTGCACACGACGGTGCCCACTTCCACGATCGACTGGTGCAGCTCGGGCTTCACCTGCGCGAGCACCAGATGATCTTCCTTCAGGATCTGGGTGATATACGACTTGAGCTCGCGCGTTTCCGGATCGACGATCTGGTACTCTTCCTCGACCCCGAGGGTGAGCGAAGGCGCCTTCACCGCGGCTCCACGAGAAACGTCGGCACCTGTGAGCCGCCGCCGGCCGTGACGTTGACCAAGGCGGCGGTCGAGAGCCGTGAGAGACAGCCCTCCACGTAGCTGCCGTAGCAGGCGTACGGGTTGGTATCCAGAACGCGGTCGGCCAGCACCAGCCGACCATTGGCCCAGCTGGGGAACGGTTCGCTGGGAATGGGCACGCGTTCTTGCACGATGTACGGCTCGGTGAGGGCGGTGCGCACGGCGCGTTCCCACGCGGGGTCGTCCACTCCCCAACCCAACACGATGCCCTTCCCACCGTACTCGTCGTTGGGCTTGAGCACGAGCCCTTCGCGATGCTTGAGAATGAAGGGCACGAGGTCCACCGAGCGCCCGCTGTGCACGGTGGTGCGTTCGGCCACCATGCGGGTCCAGGGAATGTGGGCATCGATGGCCGCGCGCTCCCCCTCCGAGAACAGCCCCGCATTCCGCTCGTCGCTCAGCACCGCGAGGCTCGCCTTCTTGTGGAGGATCTTGCAGCGGAAGGGGTTCACCATGCAGACCGCTCCAGACTGCACGGCCCGGATCACCGCATGGTCGCGGCCGCAGCGTTCCACGAGCTCGCTGATGAGCACGCGCTTGTAGATCAGGTCGACCGGCTCGCCGCATAACACGAGCCGGCCACCCACGAGCTCGGCGTCGCGGGGGTCTGCGATCACCGCCTCCAGCCCGTGCACGCGAAAGTACTCCTGGAACAGCAGGAACTCACTATAGGTCGGCACCTCGCGCCAATCGAGAATGGCGATGCGCGGTGCGGTGCGTCTGCCGCTCCACGTGCGGTGTGCAGCGAGCAAAGCGTGCAGCACGCCGTGCCGCGCGGGGAGCGGCCGGATGTCGAAACGACGAAGAAAGGGCCGCATTGCCGGCAGGGCGAGGAACACCTCCGTCAGCGCGTCGCCATAGGCCGCACCAGCGGGCGTCTCGGCATTGTACTCGGTGACCTTCAACACGCCCTGATCCGGCAGGTAGAACGCATCAATGCGGGACGTGGGACTGGGATCGGGGAAGCCGGGATCCACCTCGAGGAGCGCTTCCTCCCACTCCGCGAGCCCGAACTGGCGCCGGACGTCGTCGCTCGCACACGCCGCGCGGTGGGCCCGGCCGAAGGCGCCGAGCAAAAGGGTGCAGCGCTCTCGCAGGAACCGGTAGTGCTCAGTGGTGAGGAACCGCGGCCGTAACACGGTGCAGAGCGGTCGCTCCCCAAAGACTAAGCCCCGGCGTTCGAGAGCCGCCGCGAGCGCCGCTTGAGACTCGCCGGCTAGTTCATCGCTCAGGAGCTCGTGATACTGTTCGATGGCATCGTGCAGCCGCCCGCTCATGTCGAGCGAGCGGCGCGCCGAGGGCGCCCTTTGAACAAGGCCATCCAGTGGGGCGTGCGCGCGGCCGCGCCCGGCGCCCGGCCCTTGGAGAGCCGGATCGCGAGGTCGGCCATGTGCTGCACGGCCCACTCGAAATACTCCGGCGTGAGGGAGTTGACATCGAAGTCCGGCGCCGGGTTCATGAAGTCGATCGCGTACGGGACCCCGTCCTTCACCGCCCACTCGATCGAGTTCATGTCGTAGCCGAGGGCCCGCACGAGCGTGAGGGAGTCGCGCACGATGCGATCTCGCAGAGCGGGGCTCAGGTAGTCCGGGTCGACGTGATACCGTCGTGCCTGGGGGTCGTACCGAATCGGCAGCACGACCTCCTGCCCGATGCAGAGACAGCGCACGAATTGCTCCCACGCGACGAATTCCTGGACGATCATGGTCCGCAGACCCGAGTGGTCGTAGTGGTGGAGCAACTCGTCGCGGGTCTGGCACACGAACACGTCCTTCCATCCGCCGCCGTGCGCATCCTTCAGGACGCAGGGCAGCCCGACGTCCCGGACCACGGCGTCCCAATCGAGCGGGAAGGTCAGGTTTCGCAGGCTCTCTTGGTGGTGGATCCCTGGTACGTACTCCTTGTTGGGCAGGGCCATGGTCTTCGGGCTCGCCACACCGAGCTTCGTGGCGAGTGTCGCGCCGAAGAACTTGTCGTCCGCGCTCCACATGAAGGGGTTGTTGACCACCGTGGCGCCTTGGAGCACGGCGTGCTTCAAGTACGAACGGTAGAACGGTACCTCGTGGGAGATGCGGTCGATGATGACGCGATACGGACAGGGCGCTTCCATCGCCTCGGCGCCGAGCTTGGCATATTCGGCGACGACGCCCTGATCGCGACCGTTCACTTCCTCGATGAATTTCGGCGGGAACGACCACTCCCGACCAACGATAAGCCCCACGCGCACGTTCATAGTCCGCTCCCCCGCTCAAACTGCGGGTCGAAGGCAGTCGTGACTAGGGGTTACATTCCCGACCCATGCATCAATTCCGCCGATTCTGGGTGCGTTGGAGCGCCCGCGCTCGAGCCGGCTGGCTCCGCCGCCGCGGCCAGCTGCGCGTGCTCCCGACCGTGTACAGCCCCCAGCTCGACAACCGACGCGATCTCCTGGTGTTCGTCCCGCCTTCCTACGCGAGGGGACACGCGCGCTACCCGGTCATCTACATGCAGGACGGGCAGAACCTGTTTCACGCCGAGACGAGCTTCGCTGGTACGTGGAGCGTGGGTGAGGCTATCGAGTGGGCGAGCCGCCGCGGCGTCGAGGCGATCGTGGTGGGAATCCCCAACGCGGCGAAGCGCATCGCCGAGTACAGTCCGTTCGTCGGAGCGGAGGGCGGAGGCGCGGGCGATCGCTATCTCGAGTTCATCACCCGCACGGTGAAGCCGCTCGTGGACGAACGCTTCCGGACCGTGCCCGACCGGCCGCATACCGGCATCGCCGGTTCCTCGATGGGCGGGCTGATCAGCCTGTACGCGTTCTTCCGGTACTCGGAGGTGTTCGGCTTCGCCGCCGCGCTCAGTCCCTCGGTGTGGTTCGCCGGCGGCGCTATCCTCGAAGTGGTGGCGCGGGCGCCCAGAACCCCGGGGCGGCTGTACTTGGACATCGGCATGCGCGAGGGCGAGCGCAGCGTGGAGTTCGCGCGCCGACTGCGGGACTTGCTCGTGGAGAGAGGGTTCCAGCTGGGGCGTGACCTCCAATGGGTCGAGGATCGGGACGGCGTGCACCACGAATCCGCTTGGGGCCCCCGATTCCGGACGGCGCTGCCCTTTCTGCTGCGGGAGGATGCGACCCGCTGAAGCGCGAATCCCACCGCTGGCACAGCCCCGCGCTCGGTCGCGACATGCCGCTCCAGGTGTTGGGGCACGCCGGCGCGCGGGTCGTCGTGTTTCCCACGACGCTCGGCGGCTACACGGAGTGGATGGACCGTTCGATGCACCGCCTCGGCGTGCTCGGTGAGCATCTCGAGCGCGGGTGGATCCAGATGTTCTGCGTGCACCACGTACACGAAGAGAGCTGGTACGGGGATCACTTACACCCAGGCGCGCGTGCCTGGCGCCATCTGCAGTACGACCGGTACCTGCTCGATGAGGTCCTGCCCTTCTCCGCCGCGAAGAACCCGACGCCGTTCGTGATCGCGGCGGGCGCGAGCTTCGGAGCGTATCACGCGGCGTGTTTCGGGCTGCGGCATCCCGACATAGTGAACCGCATCATCGGCCTCTCTGGGTTGTACGACATCAAGCGGTTAACGGGCGAATACTCCGATGCGAACGTGTACGCCTGCAATCCGTTCGATTTCATGCGGCATGAGCATGATCCAGCGCGCCTCGAGACCTTCCGCCGTCAGGACATCATCCTGGCGATCGGCCGCGACGACCCCGCGTGCACGAACAACCGCGACTTCTCCGGGATCCTCTGGAGTAAGGGGATCGGGAACGCCCTGAGGATTTGGGACGGCTGGGCACACGATTGGCCCTACTGGGAGCAAATGATCCGCTTGTACATCGGGGGCCACGACTAGTCCACAGGGTTCGGCGAGTCCACTCGTGGTCAACACCGCACCCGTCCCGGGCCTCTGAGGTTGCCCCTTCGTGAGACGGCTTCGTCGCGCCGCTCGATCCACTCCGTTGCGATGTGCATCGCCTGCCTCACCGCCCTCCGGGGCGGGGCGCTAGGCGCCGCGGCTCAGGTCAGCGCCGCCACGAACGTCATCAACGCGACGGTCAGCGGGCACGAGGCATCTCCTCTCGGGGGGTTTGGGCCCGGCGGTTTCGCTCGAGCCCGGAGTGTCGCGCCAGCGTGCGACCGACCCCTCACCGCTGCCTCACGATCAACGGCTCCCCGGGTTTGGGGGGGCGGCGCTCGAAACGACTGACTTAGGCGAGAAGGAGAAACGACAGATGC
>DATLKW010000187.1:0-15871 GCA_035538175.1 Gemmatimonadales bacterium
CAACGAGCCCCAGACGAGCGGGCCCGACGCCGTCTGGGCCGTCCTCTCCGAGCGACTCGACCAGGGCCGCCACGCGAGCGAGTACGGCTACGTGCGACGCGACCGCGACGCGGTGCGGCATCTGTATCGTGTCTCCGCGGGCCTCGACTCCATGATCCTCGGGGAGCCCCAGATCCAGGGGCAGGTGCGCGACGCCTGGGACGTGTCGAAAGCGCTCGCGGGGCCCGTCCTCTCCCGCTTGTTCCAAACGGCCCTGCACGTCGGGGCGCGCGTGCGGAGCGAAACGGGCATCGCGGCGGGCACGGCCTCCGCACCCTCCGCCGCGGCGGCCGTCGCGGGCAAGATCTTCAAGGCGCTCGTCGGCCGCTCGGCGCTGATCCTCGGCGCCGGAGACATGGCGGAGCTCGCCGCCACGTGCCTCGTCTCCGAGGGCGTGCGCGTCACCCTCGTCGCGACCCGCAGCCACGAACGCGCCGCATTGATTGCCGAAGAGTTGGGCGCACGCGCCCTCCTGCTGGAAGAAGCCTGGGAGCACTTCGCCGACGCTGACATCGTGCTCTGCTCGACGGCCGCGCCCCACGCGGTGGTGACCTGGGACCGCGTCGCCGGCCCGATCGGCCGCCGCGGGGGTCGGCCCCTGTGCATTCTCGACCTCGCCGTCCCCCGCGACGTCGAGCCGGCCGTGGGTCAGCTCGAGAACGTGTTCCTATACGATCTCGACGACCTGCAAGCCGCGGCCGCCCAGGCCGCGGCCGAGCGACGCAAGGACCTGCCGGCGGCTGAGCAGATCGTGAGCGAAGAAGTCGAACGGTTCTGGGGGTGGTACGGCGGACTCGTCGTCGTACCGGTGCTGCGAGAGTTCCGCGACCGCATGGAGGCGGTACGCCAGGCCGAGCTCGCGCGCGCCCTCGGGGCCCTCGCCCATCTCTCCGCCGACGACCGGCGCCAGGTCGAATACCTGAGCCTCGCCCTCATGAACAAGTTCTTGCACCACCCCACCCTCGCCCTCAAGGAAGCGGCCCGGGCTGGTCGGGGATACAGCCTGCTCGACGCCTTGAAGCGACTGTTCGGCTTGGAGCACCAGGATGGGGGCTAGGGTGCTTGTCACGGGTGGGGCGGGGTACATCGGCAGCATCGTCGTCGAACAACTCGTCGAGCGGGGCCACATGCCGGTCGTCGTCGACGACTTGAGCACCGGCCACCGCGAGGCCATCGCGGCAGGGGTCGAATTCGTGCCCGGCAACGTGGGGGACCGTCGCGTGCTCGAAACTTTGCTCGCGCGCGAGCCGTTCGACGCCCTCATGCACTTCGCCGCCTATGCGCTGGTCAGCGAGTCCGTCGCACAACCCGCGAAATATCACGAGAACAACGTCGTCGCCGGCCGCACGCTGCTCGAGGCGAGCGTCCGCGCCGGGGTGCGCCGCGTCATCTTCTCGTCCTCCTGCGCTGTCTACGGCCACCCGGCCGTCGAGCACATCCCCGAGGACACGCCCCCCGCCCCCGTGAATCCCTACGGAGAGACGAAGCTGGCGTTCGAGCAGATCCTCGCGCGGCTGGCGGCCACCGAGGGCCTCCGGTCCGTGAGCCTGCGCTACTTCAACGCCGCCGGCGCCTCGGCACGCTTGGGCGAGGATCACGCCCCAGAAACCCACCTGATCCCAAATGTGCTTCGAGTCGCCGGTGGACAGGCGGATGCCTTAGACGTCTTCGGGACCGACTACCCGACGCCCGACGGGACGGCGATCCGCGACTACATCCACGTGCTCGATTTGGCCGACGCGCACGTCCGGGCGCTCGACGCCGACGTCACCGGCGCCCTGGCCCTCAACCTCGGCACGGGCACGGGCGCCTCGGTGCTCGCGGTGGCCGCAGCGGCGCGCCGCGTGACCGGGCGGGCCATCCCAACCGTGGCCCGGGCGCGGCGGGCGGGAGACCCGCCGCGTCTCGTCGCCGCCCGGGGACGGGCGGAAGCCGTGCTCGGGTGGCGCCCCCGCCATTCGGGTCTCGAGGAGATCGTCGCGAGCGCGTGGGCATGGCACCGCGCGCATCCGCTCGGGTACCGGAACTGACGGCACTTCAGGGGAGGGTTGGCACCGTGCTGCTGCTACAGGTGGGCCGGGCCGTACCGACGACGCCGTGGGAGCTGGTGCTCACGTCGAGCCGTGAGACGAAGTTCGTGCTCGCCATCCTCGTCGTGTTCTCCATCGTCTCGTGGTATCTCATCTTTCTCAAGTGGTGGCAGTTCCGGCGCATGCGGTACCACGCCGATCGCTTCATGACGGAGATCGAGCGGGCGACGCGGCTCGAGGACGCCTATCACGCGGCGATGCGTCTCCCCCCCTCGCCCTACAACCGGCTGTTGCGCGAGGGGATCCACTTCTTCTCGGAGCTGAAACCCGGGGGCCTCAAGGAAAACGGCCCGGCCGTGGCCACGCAGAGCACCCTCACGACGACACAGCTGGAAGCGCTGCGCATGGTGCTCGCGAAAGAGGTGGCTGCCGAGCGCGACGCCGCCGCCCGCTTCATCCCGTGGCTCGCGACGTTCGGGTCGGTCAGCCCGCTGCTCGGCCTCCTCGGCACCGTCCTCGGCGTGATGGACGCGTTCATCGGGATCGCCGTCGGTGGGTCGGGCAACATCGGCGCCGTCGCGCCCGGTGTCGCCGAAGCCCTGGTCACGACCGTCGCGGGGCTCGCGGTCGCGGTCCCGTCGGTCATGGCCTACAACCTCTTCGTCAATCGGCTCGGCTTGTTCGCGGGAGAGCTCGAAGGGTTCGCGCAGGAAATCATCGGCACGCTCGCCCGCGAAGGGAGGCTCTAATGCCGGGACTCGTGGGGGGGGGCGGGGGCCTGCGCGGGCACGGCGAGCTGCCCCTGAACGCCGACATCAACGTCACGTCACTTGTCGACGTCGCGTTCGTGCTGCTCATCATCTTCATGATCACCGCGCCAATCATGGCGGGAGGGGTCGACGTCCGGCTGCCGCGCGCCGAGGCCCGACCCCTCGATCCCAAGTCGGGACTCGTGGTCACGTTGGACCGCGAAGGCCACATCTTCTTGGATCAGGCGCCGCTGGCCTACGACGACTTCCGTGCCGCCTTCCCCGCCTTCGTGCGAACCAAACGGCCGACTGGGGTGTACCTTCGGGCCGACGGACGGGTCCCGTACGCTGATGTGGTACGCGTGCTGGCCGTCATCCGAACCTCGGGGGTGAACGACGTCGGTCTCGTGGCCGAACCGGAGACGAGCGGACCGTGAGGCGTCGGCCGCGCACCCCGACGAACGGCGGCCTTGCCCTCACGGGGACGGTCCTGGTCCACGCCGCGGTGGGCGTATTCCTCGTCGCTGGGGCCGCCACCGCGCGGAAACCCGCGCCCCCGACGTATCGCGTGCACCTGGTGGCAGCGCCCGCCCCGAACGAGGCGGAACGCAAGGCGCCCGCGGCGGTCGAGCGGCCGGCCGAGGAACGACCGGCCCCCGCGCCCAAGGCGAAAACCCCCAAGAGCACGATCGCGCCGGCCCCGCCGCCACCCGAGGCCGACAAGACCAAGCGGGAGGCCGCGCCACGCACGACCCCAAAGGCCGAACCCCTACCGGGGGAGCGCCCCTCCACGGGATCGGACCCGCTCACGGTATCGACGGAGGGGGTCAAGTTTCCGTTCCCGGCGTATACGAACAACATCATTACGCAGATCGCGCTGCGGTGGCAGCGCCCCCTGCAAAGCATGCCGCTCGAAGCGGAGGTCGGGTTCTTGATTCACCGCGATGGCTCGATCAGCGGAATGCAATTCATCAAGCGCTCCGGCAACTTCAACTTCGACCTCGAGGCGCAAGGGGCGATCGAAGACGCCGGCCGCCGCAAGGCCTTCGGCCCCCTCCCCGACGGCTGGACGCCCGACGTCCTGTTCGTGCGCTTCTACTTCTCCGGCGTCCGGCAATGAACGCGGCGCGCCCGGCCGTGACGGCCCTGCTCGCCGCACTCGTCGGCGTCGTCCCGGGTGCGGGCCTTCACGGTCAGGATACCTCGGCCGTCGATCGTGGCGTCCGCATCGGGATCACCTATCGGGCGGGCGTCCGGCCGGGGATTGTCGTGTTGCCGGGCCGCGGCGCGCTGCTCGACTCGGTCTGCGCGATCCTCGCCCGCGACCTGGATTTCAGTGACCGCTTTGAACTCATCACCCTGCCGGGCGGTGACTCGATTCGCGTGGCGCCCATGACCCGGGCGCGCGCGGGGGCGGCCGCCGGCGCCAAGGGCGCTGGGACGGGCGGGGCGACGTCGCTCGGCACGCTCAACTACCCGCTCTATCAAGCGCTCGGCGCTGACTTCGCGGTCGCGGCGACGCCCGCGGCCGGCCCCGACTCCACCGCCGTTACCGTGCACGCCGTCACCGCGGGGGCGGTGCGGCGCGAGCTCCACGCCCGCCTACCCGCGCTCACCGAGCCGGGATTCCGGCTGGCCGTGCACCGGCTCGCTGATCGCGTGCTCGAAGCGACGCTGGGCGCACCCGGGATCGCGGCCACGCGAGTCCTTTACGTCTCCGATGGCAAGGTGTACGCGATCGATCAGGACGGAGCGGAGCGGCGGCTCGTGTCGTCGAGCGATCGCGCAGCCCTGTCCCCGGCGTGGAGCCCGGACGGCCGCCGCATCGCCTACATGGAGTTCTGGCAGGGGCACGGACGCCTGTTCGTGCAAGAGGTCGCGACGGGCAAGCGCGGAGCGGTGGCCGCGACCGGGCAGGCGCTCGACTTCACCCCGGCGTTCTCTCCCGACGCGAAGACCCTCGCCTTCAGTCGGGCCAACGAAGAGGGAACCGACATCTACACCCTCAACATCAAGGACGGGTGCTGTTTACAGCGCTTGACCGTCGGACGCCTGTACGACAACTTATCACCGGTCTACAGTCCCGACGGCCAACGGATCGCGTTCGTCTCGACGCGCGCGGGACTACCGCAGATCTACGTGATGGCGGCAGACGGGACAGACCAACAGTTGTTTGCACCGTTCGACTACGGCGTGTCGGGGTCCTCCAACGCGCCCGACTGGTCACCCGACGGACAGGCCGTCGCGTTCCATCGCGACGTCGGGGGCACGCTGCAGGTGTTCGTCCTCGATGTCCGCACGCGCGCGGTGCGACAGCTCACCTCAGTCGGGCGGAACGAGGACCCCACCTGGGCACCCGACAGCCGCCACATGGCGTTCGTGTCCGACCGTGCGGGGCCCCGGCAGCTCTGGATCATCGATTTGGAAACCGGCCGTATCCGCTCGCTCGTTGCACAGAGCGGCGCACGCCTGCCGGCCTGGTCCCCGCGACTGGCGGAGACCGCGCCGTCGACCCCTTGACTCCGGAGAGGACTAAGAACCGATGAAACGCCTACCTGTGCTGCTCGCCAGCGGTCTCGCTCTCGTCGCCCTCGCTGCGTGCGGCGGCAAGAAGGCCGAAACCACCCCCGCACCGGTCGTCCCGAACGCCGACTCGGCCGCGCAGGCCGAGCGGGCGCGGGCCGACTCGATCGAGCGGGCGCGAGCTGAAGCCGCCCGCAAGGCCCAAGAAGAGGCCGATCGGGCCGCCGCCCAAAAGCGCGCCGACTCCCTCGCCGCCCTCGGGAGGACGAGCGACGCCGTCAAGGCGCTCCTCGCCACCATGATCCACTTCGACTTCGATAAGGCGAACATCCTGTCCGGCGACGCGGCCGTCCTCGACCAGAAGATCGGGATCCTGCAAGCGAACGGGGCGCTGCGCATCCGCATCAACGGGCACTGCGACGAGCGCGGCTCGGACGAGTACAACCTGGCGCTCGGCAACCGCCGCGCCATCGCGGCGAAACAATACCTCACGAATCACGGCATCGACGCCGGACGGGTCGAGACGGCCTCCTACGGGAAAGAACGCCCGCTCGACGCCGGCCACGACGAGGCCGCCTGGGCGAAGAACCGCCGCGATGAGTTCGAGATCCTGGCGGGCGGCGACGCGCTCAAGCAGCCCTAAGGCCACCGGTCGCGTGAGGCGATCGCGGTGGTTGACCCTCGGCCTGGGGCTGACGGCCGGATGCGCGCTCAAGGGCGACGTCCGGAAGGTGCAGCTCCAGGTTGAGGCGCTCCGGGTCGAGCGCGCCCGGGGCGATAGCCAGCGCGCGGCACAAATCGATTCGGTGCGCGCCCTCCTCGCCCAGGTCCAGGAGCGGCTCGCCGCCCAGCAGGCGTACTTGGTACAGCTGCGCGGTGACATGAAGACGGAGCTCCTGGGCGTGCAACAGCAGCTCGTCGCGGTCCAGGAACTCACCGGCCAGAGCCAGCAGCGCCTGAGCGAGCTGCGGGCGCGGCTCGAGGAGCAGGCGCGCCAGCCCGTCCCCACCCTCGATGCCGGGCGCACGCCGACTGCGGGGGGCCCGGGCAGCGCCGCGGGGCCGCCGGGAGCCGCGGCGGGACCAGGGCCGGACCAGCTCTACGAGGCTGCGCTGCAGCAGTTCCGCCGCGGCAGCCTCGCCACCGCCCGGCTCGCGTTCCGCGAGCTCCTGCGCCTCTACCCCACTCACGAGCGCGCGGTGGACGCCCTCTTCTACGTGGGGGAGAGTTTCGCAGGCGAAAACGCGGATTCCGGGGCCGCGGTGTATCAGCAACTCGTGAAGACCTATCCCAATTCGTCGCGGGCCCCGGCGGCGCTCTACAAGCTGGGCCTCCTCGCCGAACAACGGGGCGACAAGGCGTCCGCCCGGACCTACTACGCCCGAGTCATCGCCGGGTACCCCCGCTCCGACGAGGCGAATCTCGCGAAGGACAAGCTGCAGCGGCTGGGGCGCTAGCCTCGCCGCGATCGGCGCTGGGTCGTGGCTGACGCTCGTCCTCCGGAGAACCGGGCCGAGATGCCGTTCCTCGACCACCTCGAGGAACTGCGCTGGCGCATCCTCTACAGTCTCCTCGCCATCGTCATCGCCACCCTGATCGGGTGGGTCATCGTGCAGCACGTCGACGTCATCGGCCTGCTCATTCAACCGATCAAGCCCCTCATCCCCGGGGGCAAGCTGCGCGTCACGAGCCCCACGGAGCCGTTTCTCATCACGCTCAAATTCGCATTCGTGGTCGGCCTCGTGCTCGCGTCGCCCATCGTCGGCTACCAAGCATGGGCGTTCCTCGCGCCCGCCCTGTACGAGCGGGAACGGCGCCTCATCGTGCCGGCGCTCGCGGTGGGCGCGCTCCTGTTTCTCGGGGGCGCGAGCGCGGCCTACATCTGGGTGCTCCCGCGCGCCCTCGCCGTGCTGCTCGGCTTTCAGCAGACCGTGTTCGATCCCCTCATCACCGCGGATCGCTACTTCGCCTTCGCCGCCCAGTTGATCATCGCGTTCGGAGTGATCACCGAGCTACCCCTGGTCGTGGTGATCCTCGCCGCCCTCGGGCTCGTGACGCCACGGTTTCTCATCCGCAACCGCCGCTACGCGATCGCCCTCTCGGCGGGTGCGGCCGCGCTGCTCGCGCCCCCGGACGCCGTCTCGATGCTGCTCATGATGGTGCCGCTTTGGACCCTGTACGAAGTAAGCATCTGGTGTGCCTGGGTGGTCGAGCGCCGCCGGGCGCGGCGCCCCCGCGCCGACACCGGAGGGCCCGGTGGGGCCGGGGCAACGAGCACCGCCGCCCTTGCGTGCCTGCTGTTCATCCTGGGCGGCCGCGCGCTCAGCGCCCAGGGGGCCCCCAGCGGATCCCCGCTCGGCGCGTCCCCGTTGGGCCAGCCGAGGGTCGTGCGCCCGGATTCGGGGCGCGCACCGGGCGACACGGGCGCAACCCGCGCCCTCGACACCGCCACCGCCCGCCGGCTCGGACTCCCTACGGCCCCGAAGCGCAGCTTCCCGGCCCCCGACCCCATCCTCGACTCGCTCCTGAAGCTCCGAGCCAAGTACCGCGTCACCCAGTACGTCGCCGATACCCTCATCCTGCAAGGGGGCGATAGCGGGACGATCCACCTGCGCGGGGACGCGTTCAGCGAGCGCGAGGGCACAAAGCTCGAAGCCGACTCGATTCGCTACCTGCAACACAGCTGTCGCCTCGACGCCAAGGGTGATCCTCACCTCTTCGAACAGGCGCGCGTGCTCGTGGGTGAGGGGATGGGCTACGACACCTGCATCCGGCGGGGCACCGTCCATAACGCCCTCACGAGCGTCCAGCAGAGCGGCGCGCTCTGGTACGTGCGGGGCGACCTGGCCGTCGACTCTGGGCAGACGCGCATCTACGGCGCCCAAAGCGAGATCACCTCCGACGACAACCCCGTGCCCGACTATCACTTCGCCACGGGCGAGATGAAATGGCTCAACAAGGACGTGATGGTGGCACGCCCGGCCATGCTCTACGTGCACGACGTCCCCATCATGTGGCTGCCCTTCATCTTTCAGGACGTCCGCCGCGGTCGGCGCAGCGGCATCCTCGTGCCGCGGTTCGGGCTCTCGGACTTGGTGCGGCCCACCCGCTCCTACCACCGCCACATCTCGAACGTGGGCTACTACTTCGCCCTCAACGACTACTTCGACTTCCTCGCGTCGGTCGATTGGTATGCCGACCGCTATTTCGCGACCCGCTCACAAGTCCACTACCGGTGGCTCGACCGCTTCCTGACCGGCGGCATCGCGTTCGAACGGTTTTCCCAGCTCGACACCCCGGGGAACTCGATCCGGCTCGGCTGGAACCACCAGCAGAGCTTCTCGTCGCGCACGAACTTCAACGCGAGCATCGATTACGCGACGAGTACGCAGGTGATCCAGACCAATACCGTGAATCCCTACCTCGCGACCGCGCAGCTCGGGTCACAGGCCTCCTTCACCAAACAGTTCGACTGGGGCACCCTCGCCGTCGGCGGCACCCGGCGCCAGCCTATCGGCCCGGGGCCCGTCACCCAAGGGTTCCCGACCGTCAACCTGACACCCTCGCCCGTCAACGTGACGCCCTCCATCACCTGGTCACCCGGCTTCAGCTTCAGCAACCAACAGACCTTCAATCAGGCCCAACCCCTGGTCCTCGCCTCGGGCGCGATCGACACTCTGTTTTCGTCGAACCGCCAAACCGCGCTGAGCGTGCAGACGCCATTGCGCATCGGGCGCTGGACCTGGAACAACACCTTCCAGGTGAACGACGCCACCGACAACTCACGCCAGGAATTCGACATCAAGGACTCGACCGTCACGGGCGGGGTCCGCCGGCTTGTCTACTACCGCACTTTCTCGACCGGCGTCGATTGGCAAACGGGGATTAACCTGCCGTCGTTCTTCACCGGGACGTGGAACCTGCAGCCGGGGCTCGCCATCGTGAACCAGACGGGGGCGACGCCCTACTTCCGCCTCCGCAACCAGTTCACGGGCGGCCAGTGGGTCCAGCAGGGCAAGCGCCCGCAGTTCAGCGTCGGCATCAGTCCGACCTTCTTCGGTTTCTTCCCCGGGTTCGGACCGATCGACCGGATTCGCCACTCGATCTCGCCGATCGTGAGCTACGCCTACGCTCCCGGGTCAGAGGTTTCGCGCGAGTTCGCGCGGGCCGTCGACCCGAGCGGACAGAACTTCCGCGCCCAAAGCGATCCCCAACAAACCATCAACCTCGGCCTCTCCCAGAACTTCGAAGCCAAGCTCAAACCCCCGCCGGGTGACACCACGGCCCGGGCCGTGCGAAAGATCCGGCTCCTGAGCATCAACACGAGCGGCGTGTCATACAACTTCGAACAAGCGAAACAGCCGTACACCACCCCTGATGGCGCAGTCCATCATCACACGGGCTGGCAGACCCAGACCTTGAGTAACGCCTTCGCGTCGGATCTCCTGCCGGGATTCAGTCTCAGCATGACGCACGATCTGTGGCGCGGCCAGGTGGGCACCGACACCGCGGTGTTCGACCCCTTCCTCACCAACGTCGCGGCGAACTTCACGATCCGGCAGGCGACCCTCGACGGCATCGGGCGGCTCCTTGGGCTCGGCGGCCACGCCGCGCCCCCCACCCCACCGGCCCCGGGCGCCCCTGGGGGCGCGCCCCCCGTGCCAGGCGGGCCCGAGGCGGGGTTCGGGACAAAGAGCAACGTCACGCCGGGTGCCCTGCCGCTCGGCGGCGGCGGCCAGGGCTTCAGCCTCTCAGTCCAGTACACCGTCAATCGGCCGCGCCCGAATGCGACTCTCCTGCCGGCGGGCTTCGTCGCCCCGTTCGTAAGCGGGCAGCGCACGCTCGGGCTCAACCTCGCCTTCCAGCCCTCGCCCAAGTGGTCCGCCACCTGGAACTCGAACTACGACTTCGACCTGCAACAGTTCGGGATGCACGTCATCCGGCTTGAACGTGATCTGCACCGCTGGCACGCGAGCTTCTCGTTCACCAAGATCCCGAGCGGTAGCTTCGCCTTCAGCTTCTTCGTCTCACTGCTCGACCAGCCCGACATCAAGTTCAACTACGAGCAGGCGACGTTCGCGCACTAGGCGTCCCCTAGAGGGGACATCTGGGGCCGGGGCGCGGACGACAACCGCTGTGCGGAGAAGCAGTTACGCTCAGGCACGCGGCGTGCCCTTAGGACCTGCGAACCCCAGCTCCTAGAGGCCGCCATGCTCGTTCGTTCGCGCTACGTCCTGGTCGCTGTCGCGGCGGCGCTCGCCGCGTGCCAGACCACTACCGCCGCACCGGGCGGCCCCGGCACCTCGCTGCTGCCGCCCCAGAACTTGAGCTACCAGCTCGACCCGAGCGGCAATCCCACGAGCCCGTCCGGGGTCCTGCTCGTCTGGGACGACGTGCTATCGAGCTCCCTCGGGAGCTATCGCGTCTACTCGCGCGCCAGCACCTCGGGGGCGTTCGGGCTGCGCGGGGAGACCTCATCCAACACCTTCCACGACAACGGCGTACCACATCTGCAGTACGCTGTCTCGAGCGTGGACGTGAACGGTGGCGAGAGCGCCCTCTCGCCCGCCATCACCATCGATCAGCGACTCGCGCTCCAAGCCCCCGCGAGTATCAGCTCGATTGCGCTCGATAGCGCGATCCATCTCGACTGGGCCGACAACGCGTTCCTCACCAACCCCACACGCTTCAAGTGGTACCGGGTCTACAGCACGGGCTACAACCTGAATCAGAACCTCTGCGACACGACCTGGTCGCTCGAGGGCACCACCGTGTCCCATACGTTCCTCGCGGCGCAACTCGCCAACGGCGTGCCGCGGTGCTTTGCGACCTCCGCCATCAGCGTCGAGGGGTACGAGAGCCTGTGGTCGCCCTTGTGGCAGGATACGCCGCGCCCCGACGGCCGGAACGCGCTCGTCTACGCCAACGAAGTCCAGCCGACGCAGGCGGGGTTCCGGTTCTGGGACGATTTGAACAACAACGGCTACCCCGACCCCGGTGAGCTCGGCTTGGTGCAGAACGGCAGCAGCACGAGCATCGACTTCTGGGTCCACCTGCAGGCGAGCGACTCGACGCTCTGGCTCGTGCCGGCGTTCGCGGGCGACTCGATGCAGCTCTACAGCACGCAGCCGATCGCTGACCTGACGTCGATCCACACCGCGCCAGCAGGCGGCTACACGCGCAACATGTACCAGGCCGTGCCCGGCTACGGCTACGTGTTCCAGCGCAACGAGGCGGGGGCCTACCACTACATGGCGCTCCGCGTCACGGCGGTCACGCGGCAATACGTGATCTTCGACTGGAGCGTGCAGACCGATCCCGGGAACCCGGCGCTCGTCACGATGAAGCCGCTGCCGTCGACGGCCACGGTGGTGCTCGGCTCGCACTAAGCGCAGCGAGAAGCGCGCGGGGGCGACCCCCGTACCCCCGCGCTCCCGCCCCGGTGCACGATGCGCGATCCGGTTGTGCCCTGGGGCGGTTTCTTGCTCCGGTGTCGAGCTCCAGCAACGCGCCCGTGCCGGCTCGGACGCCCGAGCGCGGGGACAGTCGAGCGAGGCGCCCGTTTAGCGCCGCACGCGCGACGCCGAGCTTGGCGTCCGCCAACGGGCCAAGGTAGGTTTCCCTCCGCATGGGCGCTCCCCTCACCGCCGTCACCCTCGACGGCCGGTCGTTGTCCATCGCGGACGTCGTTCGAGTCGCGCGCCGCGTCGCGCCTGTCGCCATCGCGCCCCACGCCCTCGCCGCAGTCACCGCCTCCCGCCGCACGATCGAAGCGGCCCTCGAGCGCGGGGACACGATCTACGGCGTCAACACCGGCTTCGGCAAGCTCGCCCATGTGCGCATCAAGCCCGAGCAGGCGCGCGAGCTGCAGCGCAATCTGATCCGGAGCCACGCCTCGGGGCTCGGCGAGCCCCTGGCCGTGGACGCGGTACGGGCCATGATGCTTCTACGGGCGAATGTGCTCGTGCGCGGCTCGAGCGGTGTGCGGCCCGTGGTCCCCGAGCTGATCGTCGCCATGCTCAACGCGCAGGTGCACCCGCGCATCCCGTCGCAAGGGAGCGTCGGGGCGTCGGGGGACTTGGCTCCGCTCGCCCACCTCGCGCTGGCGATGATCGGGGAAGAGGATGGCGGGGACGGAGGAGACGGCGACGCGGCCGGGGACGCCGGCGCGGCGCTCCGTGCGCACGGGCTCCGGCCCATCACGCTCGAGGCGAAGGAAGGGCTCGCCTTCGTGAACGGGACCCAGGCCCAGACGGGGCTTGCGGCACTGCTCGTAGACGACGCCTGGGTGCTGTGGCGCACGGCGCACGCCGCCGCTGCAATGAGCCTGGAAGCGGTGCGCGGCACGCCGGTGCCGTTCGACGCCCGCATTCACGACGCACGCCCCCATCCCTACCAGCAGCGCTCGGCAGCGCTCCTGCGCGTGTTGCTCGACAACTCCGAGATCCGCGAATCGCATCGCCAGAACGACGAGCGCGTGCAGGACGCTTACTCGCTGCGCTGCACGCCGCAGGTGCTGGGCGCGGTAGGCGAAGCGCTCGCGTTCGCCGAGCGGCTGGTCACGACCGAGCTCAACGCCGCCACCGACAACCCCCTGGTGATCGACGGGGAGGTGCTCTCGGGCGGCAACTTCCACGGCCAGCCGATCGCGCTCGCGCTCGACGTGCTCGGGATCGCCCTCGCCACGCTCGCCGGCCTCGCCGAGCGCCGTGTTGAGCGGATCGTGAATCCTGATCTGTCGTCCGGCTTGCCGGCCTTCCTCGCCAAAGAGCCGGGCCTTGAGTCCGGGTTCATGACGCCACAGATCGCCGCCGCCGCCCTCGTGGCGGAATGCCGCGTGCTGGCGACCCCGGCGAGCGTCCAGTCGGTACCGACCGAGGGGAACCAGGAGGACATCGTGCCGATGGGCATGACCGCGGCGTGGAAGGCGGAGCGCATCGCGACGAACGCCGCGCGGATCGTGGCGATCGAGCTGCTCGCCGGCGCCCAAGGGCTCGAGTTCCTGAAGCCCCTGCGGGCCGGAGAGGGCGTCGAGCGCACACGCGCCCGCGTGCGTGGGCTCGTGCCGCCGCTCGTGGGCGACCGCTCGCTCGCCGCGGACATCGAGCGCATCGCAGCGGGTGTGCGCGCGGGGACCTTCGACCCGGAACCCGTATGACGACCGCCCGGGTGGTCCGCGCGCCCCGCGGCCCCGAGCGCTCCTGCAAGGGGTGGATCCAGGAAGCGGCGCTCCGCATGCTGATGAACAACCTGGACCCCGAGGTGGCCGAGCGGCCCGCCGACCTCGTCGTCTACGGCGGCACCGGCCGGGCGGCGCGCAGCTGGCCCGCGTTCGACGCGATCTGCCGGACCCTCGTCACCCTGCCGGACGACGAGACGCTGCTCGTGCAGTCGGGCAAGCCGGTCGGGGTGTTCCGCACGCACCCGGAAGCGCCCCGCGTGCTCATCGCCAACTCGAACCTCGTCGGCCGCTGGGCCACCTGGGACGTGTTCCGCACGCTCGAGCGCCAGGGGCTCATCATGTACGGCCAGATGACGGCTGGATCGTGGATCTACATCGGGACCCAAGGGATCCTGCAGGGCACCTACGAGACGTTCGCAGCCGCGGCGCGCCGCCACTTCGGCGGTTCGCTCGCCGGCCGGATCCTCGTCACCGCCGGGCTCGGCGGTATGGGCGGCGCGCAACCCCTTGCCACCACCATGAACGAGGGCGTGTGTCTCGCCGTGGAGGTCGACCGCAGGCGCGTCGAACGCCGACTCGAAACGCGCTACCTCGACCGCTCGACTGCGTCGCTCGACGAGGCGCTCCGCTGGTGCAGCGAGGCGCGACACGCCGCCCGATCCCTCTCCGTCGGGCTCGTCGGCAATGCGGCCGAGGTGCTGCCCGAGCTCGTGCGGCGCGGCTTCGTGCCCGACCTGCTCACCGACCAGACCTCCGCTCACGACCCGCTGAACGGCTACATCCCCGCCGGACTCACGCTCGAGCGCGCCGCCGCGCTCCGCCGCGAGGACCCGGCAGACTACCT
Organism: Gemmatimonadales bacterium; assembly: GCA_035538175.1. Classification (GTDB taxonomy): domain Bacteria; phylum Gemmatimonadota; class Gemmatimonadetes; order Gemmatimonadales; family GWC2-71-9; genus AG41. The sequence goes on from DATLKW010000187.1 coordinate 14,368, forward strand.
GGCGCGCTCCGCGGCGAGCATCGCCGCCCACGTCGAGGCCATGCTGGCGCTCCGGGGCCGGGGCGCGGTGACCTTCGACTACGGCAACAACATCCGAACGCAGGCGCAGGAGGCGGGCGTCAAGGACGCCTTTCTCATTCCGGGGTTCGTGCCCGAATACATCCGGCCGCTGTTCTGCGAGGGGAAGGGGCCGTTCCGCTGGGTGGCTCTCTCGGGTGATCCGAAGGACATCGCGCGCACCGACGCGCTCGTGCTCGAACTCTTCCCCGACGCGCCCCACCTGCGGCGCTGGATCGAGCTCGCCCGCACCCACGTCCAGTTCCAGGGTCTGCCGGCGCGCATCTGTTGGCTCGGGCAAGGGGAGCGCGCCCGCTTCGGCACCGCCGTGAACACCTTGGTCCAACGCGGCGAGCTCGCGGCCCCGGTGGTGATCGGCCGCGATCACCTGGATACGGGCTCGGTCGCCTCGCCCTTCCGGGAAACGGAAAGCATGCGGGACGGCTCCGACGCGATCGCCGACTGGCCCATCCTGAACGCGCTTCTGAACACGGCGTCGGGCGCGGCGTGGGTGGCATTCCACCACGGCGGGGGCGTGGGGATCGGGAACTCGCTCCACGCGGGGCAGGTGAGCGTCGCGGACGGCTCGGCCCAGGCGGGGCGACGGCTCGAGCGCGTTCTGACCAACGATCCGGGACTCGGCGTCGTCCGCCACGCCGACGCCGGCTACCCCGAGGCGATCGACACCGCCCGCCGCCACGGCATCCGACTGCCGATGCGCGAGGCGCGCGACTGAAGACACTCCTCGTTGGGGCGCGGCAGGTGGTGACGTGTCGCGGCCCGGCGCGCGCCCGCCGCGGCCGCGAGCTGGCCGAGCTCGAGGTTCTCGAGGACGCCGCCGTGCTCATCGACGGCGCCACGATCGCGGCCGTCGGCCGCTACCGCGATCTCCGCGCGCACGAAGCGCGTGGCGCCGTCCAAGTGGTCGAGGTCCGAGGCGTGCTCTTCCCCGGGTTCGTCGATTGCCACACGCACGCGGTGTTCGGCCGGCCGCGAGTGGCCGACCAGGAGCGGCGCGCCCTCGGCGCGGACTACAAGACCATCGCGGCCCAAGGGGGCGGCATCCTCGAGTCGGTGCGCGACGTGCGCGGCCGGAGTGAGGAAGAGCTCTCGGCGCTCGCGCGCAGCCGGCTCACGACCCTCCTCGCCCACGGCAGCACGACGATCGAGGTCAAGTCGGGCTACGGGCTCGACCTCGAGACGGAGCTGAAGCAGCTGCGCGTGATCCGGAACGTCGCGGGCTCGGTGGGCGCGACCCTCGTCCCGACCTTCCTCGGTGCCCACGAAGTGCCGCCCGAATTCCGCGACCGGCGCCCCGAGTACGTCCGCCTGGTCGCGGAGCACATGGTGCCGCGCGTCGCCCACGAGCGGCTGGCGACGGCCTGCGACGTGTTCTGCGAGCCGGGCGTGTTCGACCAGGCCGAGACACGGACGATCCTGGACGCGG